>DASQYN010000603.1:0-7409 GCA_035639215.1 Burkholderiales bacterium | reverse complement strand
TCGGCGGCGGGCGGCTACGACCCGGTGGCGGACGTGCTTTTCAATCGCATCGACGTGCACGGCTACTTTCTCGAATACGATACGGCGCGCGCCGGCGGCTTCGCGCCGCTCGCGCGGCTGCCGAGAGGAAGCAAGCGGGTGGCGCTCGGCCTGCTCTCGACGAAGTCGCCGCGTGTCGAGAGCGAGCAGGAGCTCATGGAGAAGATCGCGGAAGCGGCGCGCTTCGCTCCGCTCGAGCAGCTGGCGCTCAGCCCGCAATGCGGCTTCGCCAGCTCGATCAAGGGCAATCCGCTCGGCCAGGCCGAGCAGCAGGCGAAGCTGGAGCGCATCGTCGAGGTGGCCGACAAGGTATGGAGCGACGCATGAAGAAAACGCTGGAGCGAAAGCTCGACATCTTTCCGCACATCTTCCCGCAGGCGTTCTTCGAGCGGATGAAGACCATCGCCGAGGCGAATCCGGCGCTCGCGGCGTCGCTCAAGCGCTGGATGCACATCCCGGTGCTGTGGGATCTCGAGCGGCGCATCCGCATGATGCGGCGCTGGCCGGGCTACCAGCAGGTGCTGACGCTGTCGATGCCGGCCATCGAGTACCTGGGCAGCGAGCACGAGACCCCGGCGCTCGCGCGCCTCGCCAACGACGGCATGCACGAGAGCGTGCAGAAGCACCCGGATCTCTTCCCCTGCTTCGTCGCCTCGCTGCCGATGAACAACGTCGCGGCCTCGCTCGAGGAGATGGACCGCGCGATCGGCGAGCTCGGCGCGAAGGGCATCCAGATCTTTACCAATGTGAACGGCCGGCCGCTCGACGAGCCGCAGTTCTTCCCGATCTTCGAGCGCATGGCGAAGAAGTACGACCTGCCGATCTGGGTCCATCCCTCGCGCACCGCCAAGTGGGCCGATTATCCGGTCGAGCAGAAGTCGAAGTACGAGATGTGGTGGCTTTTCGGCTGGCCCTACGAGACCAGCGTCTTCATGGGGCGCATGGTCTTCTCCGGCATGTTCCAGAAGCTGCCGGGGCTGAAGATCATCACCCACCACCTCGGCGCCATGGTGCCGTTCCTCGCCAACCGCGTCGGCTACGGCATGGACCAGTTCGGCAGCCGCACCGCCGACGAGGACTACGAGGGGCTGCTGAAGCAGATGGGCCGCCGACCGGTGGAATTCTTCCGCAAGTTCTACAACGACACCTCGATCAACGGCTGGGCGAGCGGAATCCGCTGCGGCCTGGATTTCTTCGGCGGCGACCACGTGCTCTTCGGCACCGACTGCCCCTTCGATCCGGAAGGCGGACCGCTCTTCATCCGAGAGACGATGAAGGCGATCGACAGCCTGAGGCTGAAGCCGGGCGACCGGCGCAAGCTCTATTTCGGCAACGCCGCGCATCTCTTGCGCCTCGCGCTGCCGAAGCCGGCGCCGCAAGCGAAAAAACGCCGGGCGAAGAAGAAGCGCTAGGTCGCTGCCTCGAGCTGCAGCCGCTCGCGGACTCGCGCGTCGCCCGCGGCGTTGTCCGGGAACTCGGTGAGGTTGAGCACCACCCTCGCGCCGAGCGCGAGGCAGGCGGAGCGAAAGGCGGCGAAGGTCGACTTGCCCAGCCCGTGCGAGAACGGCAGGGCCTGCACGCAGACGACTCGCCGGCGCCGCTCGCGCGGCAGGCCTTCCAGCACGGTGAAAACCGACGATTCCGCGAAATGCGTGCCGAGGATGACCAGCTCGAACTCGCGTGTCGCGAGCTGCTTCACCACCTCCTCGCAAGATGACGCCAGGCTGACGTCCCAGCCGTCGAGGATGCGCGCCAGACGCTGCCGGGCGTCCGGTGCGGTGGCGATCAGGACCGAGGCAGGGGGCATGGCGGGAACGGCATAGCTATAGGCAAGCCGCCGACGCCAATGTTCCTAAGGAACTCATCGCGGATCGACCCGCAGGCCGACATGGCGCTCGAGGAGCTGCCGGTCGCCGGCGAGCTCTGCCGAGCTTCCCTGCCAGGCGACCCGGCCGCGCTCCAGTACCAGCGCCTGCGCGGCGAGGGAAAGCGCGATCTCGGTGTGCTGCTCGACGAGCAGCGTCGCGATGCCCGACAGGTCGCGGATCGCGGCGGCGAGCTCCTCGACGATGATCGGCGCGAGGCCCTCGAGCGGCTCGTCGAGCAGGAGCAGCCGCGGATTGGTCATGAGGGCGCGCCCGATGGCGAGCATCTGCTGCTCGCCGCCGGAGAGCTGGTTGCCCTTGTTGACGCGCCGCTCGGCGAGGCGCGGAAAAAGCGCGTAGACCCTGCGCAGATCCCAGGGGCCGCGCCGCGCGGCGACGCACAGGTTCTCCTCCACCGAGAGCGAGGGGAAAATCTCGCGCTCCTGGGCGACCCAGCCGATGCCGAGGCGGGCGCGGCGGTGCGGCGCCAGGCGATCGATCGGCCGGCCTTGCCAGAGCATCTCACCTCGAAAAAAGCGCGTGCAGCCCATGATCGTCAGGAGCAGGGTCGACTTGCCGACGCCGTTGCGCCCGAGCAGCGCGAGGCTGGCCGCCTCGCCGAGGGTCAGCGACACGCCGTCGACGATGACGGCATCGCCGTAGCCGGCGCGCACGTCGCGCAGCTCGAGCAGCGGCTCAGGCCGCGGCACGGTGGCCCCTTCCCAGGTACACCTCGCGCACCCGCTCGTCGCGCGCGATCTCGTCCGGCGTGCCCTTGACCAGCAGGCGACCGCCGACCATGACATGGATGCGGCTCGCGAAGCGGAACACGACGTTCATGTCGTGCTCGATGAAGAGAATCGTCAGCTCGCTCGACAGGCCGGCGATCGCCGCGAACAGCTCCTGGCTTTCGTCCTTCGGCACGCCGGCGGCCGGCTCGTCGAGCAGCAGCACGCGCGGCCGGGTCGCGAGCGCGAGCGCGATCTCGAGCAGGCGCTGCTGCCCGTAGGCGAGCTGGCGGGTCTCCTTCTCGGGCGGGATCCTCAGGGAAGCGAGGATCTGGCGCGCTTCCTCGATCGCCGCGGCGAAGCCGGGCAGGGCGCGCCACCAGTTGTGGGCCTGCCGGTCGCGCTCGAGCACGGCGAGCGTGACCGACTCGAGCGCGGTAAGGCGCGGAAACAGCGCGTTGATCTGGAAAGTGCGCGCGAGCCCGCGACGCACGCGCGCCTCGGGCTTGAGCGAGGTGATCTCCTCCCCGCCGAGCAGCACCGCGCCGCTGTCCGGGCGCAGCATCCCGGTGATCAGGTTGATCAGCGTCGTCTTGCCGGCGCCGTTCGGTCCGATCAGGGCGTGGCGCGCGCCGCGCGGAATGTCGAGCGTGAGCTCGCCCGCCACCACGAGCGAGCCGAACGCCTTATTGAGATTTCTTGTAGAGAGCACTCGCGCCGCCGAGGATGCCGTTCGGCAGGAACATCACGACCGCCACCAGCAGCAGGCCGATCCAGAAATACCAGTACTGCGGGTTCATGTCGGCGAGCTGGTCGCGCGCCACCATGTAGAGGATCGCGCCGAGGATCCCGCCGTAGAGGCGTCCGGCACCGCCCAGGATCAGGATGACCAGCACGTCGGCGGAGCGGCCGAACGACAGCACTTCGAGCGATACGGTGGAGGTCGTCTGCGTGAGCAGCGCTCCGGCGACGCCCGCCATCACGGCGGCGATGGTATAGGCCTTGCGCAGGTGCGCCTGGCTCGCGCCGCCGATCGCGGGAACCCGCAACGCGTTTTCGCGGATGCCGCGCAGCGCGAGCCCGAGCGGCGAATGGATGACGCGCCGGCAGGCCAGGAAGGCAAGAAACAGCACCGCGAGCGAATATGCGTAGGCGGTCCGCCCGTAGAGGTCGAACTTGAAGCCGAGCAGCGGCGAGATCTTCACGCCCTGCAGCCCGTCGGCGCCGCCCGTTAGCGCGCTCGCGCTGTTCGCCGCTTCGAATAGCAGCAGGCCGAAGCCGAGGGTAAGCATGATCAGCGCGAGATGCCTGAAGCGCACGATGACGTGGCTCGACAGGTAGCCCGCCGCGCCGGCCACGAGTCCCGAGACCACGAGGCCCGTCAGCGGCTCGCCGAGGTAATGCTTGGAGAGAAGACCAGCCGCGTACGCGCCGATGCCGAAGTAGGCGGCATGGCCGAGCGACACCAGCCCGGCGTAGCCGAGGATCAGATCGAGCGACAGGGCGAAGAGCGCGGTGATGGCGATCTGGCTCGCCAGCGAGAGGTAGCTCGGCGCGACCACGAAAGGCAGCAGCGCCGCCAGCCAGAAGACGGTCTCGAGGGGATGCCAGCGCACCTGGCGCGCAAAGAGGTCAGCGCTTGCCAAAGAGCCCCACCGGCCGCCACATTAGCAGGCCGACCATGACGAGGTAGATCAGGAAGGCGCCGAGCCAGGGCAAGTAGTACTTGCCCGCCATGTCGCTGATGCCGAGCAGCGCCGCCGCCGCGAAGGAGCCCCCGATCGAGCCCAGGCCGCCCACCGCGACGACGATCAGGACGTAGACCAGGTAGGTGAAGGCGAACTGGTGGTCGAGTCCCACCATGGCCACGGCCAGCGCGCCGCCCAGGCCGGCGAGGCCGCCGCCCAGCGCGAAGGTGATCATGAACGTCCGATCGACGTCGATGCCCAGGCCGCGCGCCATGCGTTGATTGTCGACGGCGGCGCGCACGCGGGCGCCGAAGCGGGTGCGCTCCAGGGCGAACACTAGGAGCCCGGCGAGCACCAGCGACACCACGATGAGGAACAGGCGATAGGCGGAAAAACCGATGCCGAAGGCGCCGAGCGCGCCGTGCAGCCATGCCGGCGTCTCGATCGACTGCTGGATCGTGCCGAAGAAATAGGCCGCCGCCGCGACCGAGATGAAGACGATGCCGATGGTGAAGAGGCACTGATCGAGGTCCGAGGCGCGGTAGAGCCGGCGGTAGAGCGTGCGCTCGAGCAGCACCGACACCGCCGCCCCGGCGAGGAAGGCGGCGGGAAGGGTGGCGAGGAAGGGCCAGCCGGCGCGGCCGCTCAGCCACACTGCGGCGTAGCCGCCGACCATGGCGAAGCTGCAGTGCGCCAGGTTGACGAAGTTCATCATGCCGAGCGTCACCGACAGCCCTACCGACAGCAGGAAGAGCAGCATCCCGTAGGCGAGCCCGTCGAACAGCACGCCTACGATCGAGCCCAGCATCTACTTCTTCATGCGAGCTTTGACAGGGTCCTTGACGTTCTCCACCTTGTCGAACTCGACGTTCTTCAGCTCGCCGCCGACTTTCTCCACGCGCTGGATGTATACCGTCTGGACGATGTCGCGCGTCTCGGGGTCGATCGAGATCTGGCCGCGCGGGCTCTCCCAATGCATGCCCTTCGCCGCGTCGATAAGCGCTTCGCCGTCGGTCTTGCCGCCGGTCTTCTTCAGCGCCTCGTAGATCAGGTGCATGCCGTCGTAGCCGCCGATGGCGAAGAAGTTCGGGTTGCGGCCGGCGAGCGCATGGTAGGCCTTGACGAACTGATGGTTCAGCGCCGAGTCGTGGTTCGGATCGTAGTGCGAGGAGGTGATGATGCCGATCGCGGTGTCGCCCATGGCCTTGCGCGCGTCTTCCTGCGACAGCTCGAGCTGGCCCATGATCTTGGTCTTCCTCGCGTCCATGCCGCGCTCGGCGAGCGCCTTGCCGAGCGCGCCGGGCTGCGCGCCACCGGGGACGAAAACGAAGATGCCTTCCGGATTCTGGTCCTTGGCGCGCTGCACGAACGCGGCGAAGTCCGGGTTCGCCACCGGGAAGCGCACGGCGCCGACGATCTCGCCGCCGGCCGCCTTGAACGCCGACTGGAAGGCCTGCTCGGCGTCGTGCCCGGGGCCGTAGTCGGAGACCATGGTATAGACCTTGTGCACGCCGCCCTGTTTCGCCGCCCAGGTGCCGAGGCTTTCGTTCAGCTGCGGCGTGGTGAGCGAGGTGCGGGCCATGTAGGGCGACTTGGTGGTGATGATCGATGTCGCGGCGTTCATCACCACCATGAACTTCTTCGCCTCCGCGGATACGTCGCCTGCCGCCATGGCGTTGGGCGTGAGCAGGAACCCGGCGAGGATGTCGACGCGGTCGCGCACCACCAGCTCCTGGGCGAGGCGCTTCGCGACGTCGGGGGCGATGCCGCCCGTGTCCTTCCTCACGAACTCGAGCTTCTTCCCGGCGACGCTCTCGCCGTGCTGCTGCACGTAGAGCTTGATGGCGTCGTCCATTTGCTTCGCGCCATCGGCGAACTGCCCGGTGTAGGGCAGGATGATGCCGATCTTGACCGACTGGGCGTGCGCCGCGCCGGCGAGAACGGATCCGGCGGCGAGCGCGGCGGCAACGATGATTCGCATGGCTTCCCCCTCCAAAAGGAAGCCGTACCTTACCAAAAGACGCGGTGGGATGGGTCCCCCGGGCGCGGACCTCCCAGGCTAGGTGCGGGCGAGGATGGCGTCCAGGTGGTCCAGGTCGTTGATGACCCGCCAGTCGCTCGCGCCGGCCTTCTCGACGCGCGCCTTCCACTGGTCGAGCCGGCCCAGGTAGCGCCGCGGATCGACGTTGTCCGAGCGCAGCTTCACCACGTTGACCGCGATGATGCGGATGTCCTTCAGGCTGATCGGGAAATTGCGCACCGTGGCGCGGTCGAGCTCCTCCTGCATGTCGGAGAAGATGATGATCGTCTTGGTGCCCGCCGCGCCCTCGTTCAGGAACTCGGCGCCTTGGATGAGGGCCCCCGTGATGTCGGTGTACTTGCTGCCGTGCACGTTCTTGAACGCGATGTCGATCTTGTCGCGGAAGGCGCGTTTCTGCGCGTTGGCCTGGGACGGCCGGGTGTCGAAGGTCGCCTTGGCGATGATGTCCTTCTCGCTGAAGCTGCGGCTTTCGACCCGCGCCACGGCGAGGGAGTCACCGGGCTGCAGCGTGCCGAGCAGGTAGTTGACGATGCGCTGCGCCTTGGCCGCCTCCTCGGCGTAGGTGCCGGAGGTGTCGACCAGCATGTACACACCCTGGCTGTGGCTGCGCGGATCGGCGCAGCCGGCCAGCCACAGGGCCGGCAGCGTGGCGATGAATTGTCTGCGCTTCATGACGTTCCCCTAGGCGTGCGTGCGTTCGAGATCCGTGTCGTCCATCGACGCGGCGGCCGGACGGGCGCGGCGCGGCGCCTTCACCAGGTGCTCGGCGAGCAGCGGCAGCACGATGGCGACGTCGTAGAGACGGATCAGCACCCGGCTCGCGTGCCGCACTGCATTGCCGAGCATGCGCAGGACGAGAGCGGCCGTGCGCACCAGGGCCATGAGCAGCGCGCCGCCTACGGTGCGGGCCGAGTGGATGAGCGACTCGAGCGGCACCGCGATGAAGGCCAGCGCGAAGGGCAGGATGAAGCCGAGCAGCATCTGGCCGGCGGTCGGAATGCGGCCCACCCAGCCTTCGGTGGCCGCTGCCTGCACCGTGGCGAGCGAC
>DASQYN010000602.1:0-6198 GCA_035639215.1 Burkholderiales bacterium | reverse complement strand
GATCGCGATCACGCCGGCGCCGAGGCTCACCAGCCCGAGCAGCAGCGCGAGCCACCAGTGCTCGTCGCCGCTGCGGTTCTGCAACGCGCCGACGGCCGACGCTGCGCCGTTAATCAGGGCGAAAGCTGCAAACAGCGCCACGAGCCAGAGGAGCGTGATCCCCGGCCAGGCGAGCGCGAGCACGCCGAACGCGATGGCAACGACGCCACGCAGAGCGAACATCCACCAGTTGCGGGAAAGGGCTGCGGCCATGGTCAGGTCTCCGTCGACAAGGGTTCGTGACAAGGAAGCGCGGCGAGCCGGTACTTGCGCGGCGTGGTGCCGGTAAGGCGGCGAAACACCTCGGTGAAGTGCCCCTGCGTCTGAAAACCGACCGCAGAGGCGACGTGCACCAGCGGCAGCTTCTGCGCCGCGAGCAGCTCCTTCGCGCGCTCGATGCGCCGGCGAGTCAGGTAAGCGTGCGGCGACTCGCGGGTCGCCAGCTTGAAGAGGCGGGAGAAGTGGAACGGGCTCATGTGCGCCGCCGCCGCGAGATCGCGGATGCGCAGCGGTTCGCCGAGCGAGCTCTCGATCAGCGAGCGCGCGCGCTCGAGCTTGCGGGCGGCGAGCGGCGCCGCCACGGCGCCGGCGCGGCGCGCGAGATGCAGCGCCACCAGTTGCAGGATCTCGTCGCACAGCACGCTGCGCTCGGGCTCGTGCATGAGGGCGCGGTCGGCGATCTCGAACCGGATCACCAGCGAATCGCGTGGCCCGCTGCCGGCGACCACGTCGATTTCGCCGCTCGCGTTCCGGTCGTCCATGGGATCAGGATACGCAAGTGGCCGCGGCCCGCCATTGAACCTTGGGTTGATGTCCGTGCGGCACGTCACATGCCGCCGCGGCGTTGCGCTCCCGCCCGCCACGCGCGCTGCACGGCGCCAAGGAACTCCTCGTCGCGGAAAGGCTTGCGGAAGAAGGCGATCGCCCCCTCGCGCAGCGCGCGCGCCGGGACCGCCGGGTCGGTGTCTTCGTGTGCGCTGATGAAGACGAGCGGCAGCCGGGCCTCGCTTTCGGCGAGCCGGCGCTGCAGCGCGAGGCCGTCGATCCCGGGCAGGTACTCGTCGAGTACGACGCAGGCCGCCTCGCCGATTTCCGGGCAGGCGATGAAGTCCTCGGCGGAGCGGAAGCCGCGCGACGGATAGCCGGCGACTTCGAGCAGCGCGGCGATCGCCTCGCGCAGCCCCGCATGGTCATCCACGATGGCTACGTACACGGCACTCTTTCGGCATCCTAGGCGCCCGGGTGGCCGCGCCGCTACTGGACCTAGGTATACAAATGCGCCGGCAGCCAGAACTGGACGGTGGCGCCCGGACTGTCGCCGTTATTGAAGGCACGGATGCGCCCGTCGTGCTCTTCGATGATCGAGCGGCTGATCGCCAGACCCATGCCCATGCCGTCCGCCCGCGTGGTGAAGAACGGCTCGAACAAGTGCTCGAGGTTGCGCGGCTCGATGCCGGAGCCCGAGTCCTTCACGCGCACCGTCACCTCGCCGCCCTCGCGGCGGGCGGCGACTTCGATCGTGCGCGGCGGCGACGCCGAGGCGAGCGCGTCCATCGCATTCACCAGCAGGTTGAGCAGCACCTGCTGGATGCGCACACGATCGGCGTGGATCGCCGGCAGCTCGTCCTCGATCGCCGCGCTCACCACGATCTCCTTGTGGCGCGCCTCGAGCTCGACGAGGGCAATCACTTCGGCGATCGGCTCGCCCGGGCGCAGCTCGGACTTGACGACCTCCCGACCGAGAAGCAGGGTGCGGATGCGCGCGATGACGTCCGCGGCCCGGTTGGCGTCGCGCGTGATGCGTCGCAAGGCGGCGTGCGCCTCGGGCTCGTTGGGTGGGCGCACGGCGAGCCACCGCTCGCAGGCATTGGCGTTCGCCACCACCGCGGCGAGCGGCTGGTTCAGCTCGTGCGCGATCGACGCGGTAAGCTCCGCCACGGTGAGCGCGCGATTCACATGCGCGAGCTCGGCCCGCGCCTTGCGGATCGCGTCCTCCGACTCCTTGCGCTCGGTGACGTCGATCACCGCGCCGATGTACTCGTGGAGCACGCCGGCGTCGTCGAGGGTCGCCTGCGCCTGCGAGCGGATGTGGCGCACGCTGCCGTCAGCCCGCACGATGCGGCAGTCGCTCGCGAAATCGCGCCGCTCCCGCACCGCGGCCTCGAAGGCCTCGCGCACGCGCGCGCGGTCGTCGGGATGCACGCGCGCGAGGAAGAGTTCCACGCTGGCCTTCACGTTGCGCCGCTCGAGACCCATGATGCGGTAGTGCTCGGCCGACCAGAAGAGCTCGCCGTTGCAGGCGTTCCATGCCCAGCTCCCGGTATGGCTGATGCGCTGCCCGGCCTCGAGGTACGCTTCGCTGCGCCGCAAGGCGTCTTCCTTGCGCCGGCGCTCTATGATTTGCGCCGCCTGTCCCGCGTAGAGCTCGAGCAAGCGCAGCTCGCGCTCGCCCGGCCGCCGCGCTGCCCGAAAGTAAGTCGTGATCGCGCCCAGCCGCCGGCCTCTGCGGCCGAGCAGCGGCGTCGCGCACAGGGCGCGGAAGCCGGCGCGCGCGCCAAGCTCGCGCAGCGCCGCCGATGTGCCATCGGCGTCTACGTCCTCGACCATCACGCCCTGCGTGGCGCGCGTCCGGTTGCCGCCCATGGCGAACAGGTCGAGCGCCCGCAGACGCTCGAGCAGCGGCCGCGTGAAGCCGCGCTGCGCCACGAGCTGCAGCGTGCCGCTCTCAGGGTCCTGGAGCTCGATCGTCCCGAGGTCGGCGCGCTGCAGCCTCATGACTGCGTCGAGGACGTCCCCCAGAGTCTTCTGCACGTCCGATTGCGAGATCAGCCGCACGCTGAGCTGATGGAATCGCGCCATCGTCTCGTGCTCCGCGGCAAGCCTCTGATGCGCCACCTCCAGATCGTGCTGCTTGCGCGTCAGCGCATCTTGGCCCTGGCGGTTGCGCAACTCCAGACCCTCGCTCTGGCCGATGTTGCGCAGCCAGCGCTGCACGGCGAGGTCGTCGCCTGCCGGCATCCCCAGCTCGCCCAGGGGCGCGAAATACGGGTTGCGGCAGACCGTGCCCTCGTGGAACACGAGCGGGTGGCCCTGCAGCATCTCCATCAGGAGTGAAGACGGGCAGCGCGCGCCGTCGTATTGGCAAAGGAGCATGCAGTCCGACTGGCCGAGCAGGTCGGTGAGCCGCGCCTCGTATTCCAGCCAGCGTCCGAGGCCGCGCAACTCCTCGGCGTCGCACGCCACGTCGGTGGCGCAGCGCACGCCGCAGTAGCCGTGGCGCTTCGCCGCCGCGGCCTCGCGCTGCCAGAAGGCGAGGGTCTGCTCCGGCGCGAAGCGCGAGGACCCGAGCTGCGCGCCGTCGCGCGTGGTGAAAGCGAGCGCGCCCCGCGCCAGGAACCTCTCGACATTGGCCCCGTCCGCCGCCAGCGCGCTTGCGATCGCTTTGCCCCCGCCATCGTCGTCGACGTACACGCACTTCTCGCCGCGCGCGAGGCCGATACGCAGGAAATGCACTGCCAGGGCGATCCGCTCGGCGTCCGTACCGTGGATCGAGCACAGGTGGTCGTGCGAGCCAACACGTTGCAGCGCCGACGCGAGCGGATTCACGGGGGCCGACAGCAAGAAAGGATCTCGAAAGTTAGCGCCGCCGCGTCGCCAAGCCCATTGCACCTTGGTATAGGAGTGATCGAGCGTCGTCAACGATTACTACGGTGCGTTCGTGAGGCTCCGACACCGCCGAGCGCGTGCAGAAGGTCCTCGGCCGCTACTACGCCCGTCAGCCTTCCCTCGCCATCCACCACCGGCAGCGCGTTCGCGCCCGTAGCTTCGAGGCGAGCGAGCGCCTCCGCGACGCTGTCGCTGCTTTGCGCGCGCGAAGGCGCTGACCACAGGAGGTCTCCCGCGGTCACGACGGAGCTGTCGAGCCCGAGCGCGACCACGCGGGTGACGATGTCGCTCGCCGAAAGGATGCCGATCGGCACGCTCGCCCCGACGTCGCGCTCCGTGACCACCACCTGATCGACCTTCTGCAGGCGCATGGCATAGCTCGCGGCCTCGACGCTTTGCTCGCGATCCACGCATACGGCGCGCCGCGTGCCCACCATTCCTAATCGCATGACGGCAGGGTAGCTGCGCAGCGCGACGCGATCTTCTCGTTCCTTGCGCAATCCGAGCAACGATCCGCCATGGCCGCGCAAGAAGCCGCAACAATAGGGCGCCGCGGCGCCGTACGCTCCGGCCTTCCCTATCCGGAGGTCCACGATGAGACGCAACACCTTCTGCTACGCCGTTCTTCTGATCGCCGGCACCGTGCTCGCCGGTGCGGCCGTCGGCCAAGACAAGCCGGCGCAAGACAGGCAGGCGCAAGGCAAACAGGCGCAAGACAAGCAGGCGCCGCAGGCGAAGCCCGAGCGGCAGCAGGGCAGCGCCGCCGGCGGTGCGACGCGCGAGGCGCCGGTGGCCGGCGCGGTGCCGCTCGAACTGACGATCGAGCAGAAGACGCTGCTGCTGAAAGGCTGGCGCGCGTCCAAGCTGATCGGCGCGAGCGTGTACAACGACCAGAACAAGCGCATCGGCAAGATCGAGGACATGATCGTTTCGCCCGACGGCAAGGTCTCGGCCGCGGTGATCGACGTCGGCGGCTTCCTCGGCATCGGCAAGCACCGCGTCGCGATCCCGGTGGACGACTTCGCCGACATCAAGGCGAAGAAGCTGGTCCTGCCCGGCGCCACCAAGGAAGCGCTCAAGGCCCTGCCGGAATTCCACTACGCGTGAGCGCTTGTTGCCGGGTAAAGCAAAAGCGCGGCGAAGAGCGAGGACAGGTCGTGCGGCCCGCATAGGCTTCGGCGCGGCCGGGGATCGGGCGGCATGTGGTTCGTGAAGGCATGGCGCCTTATCACTACGCTGCTCGCTGCGCTGAGCATGGGGATGGCGTTCTGTCACTTGCTCGAGATGTCGGCGAAGATGACCCACGACCCGGCGCTGTGGCTGAAGCTGCTGCAAACGCTCTACGGGACGTTTCGCACAACCGGCGTCGCGATCGAGGTCGGCGCAGTGGTCACCGTCGTCGTGGCCGCCTTTCTCGTGCCCCGCGGCGCAGCGCTTGCCTGGACCCTTACGGCCGCGCTGTGCCTGGTGCTCGCGCACCTCGCCTGGTGGATAGGGGTCGCCCCAGTAAACGACACGATGGCGGCACTGACGCCGGAGAGCTTGCCGGCAGACTGGATGCGCCTGCGTATTCAATGGCAGTACACCCACGCAGCGCGTGCCGTTCTCGAGATCGTTGCGCTCGCCGCCCTGGTGCTCTCCATGCTCGTGGATAGCGTTCCACAGTGACAGCGGGCCGGTGGAGAACCGTAAGAAGAGAGTGGGCGGTCCTTTCCTACTACCAGCGATTCGAAAGCGTGGTCGCGCTGGTCTTGACGGTCCTGATCAGCCTCATCATCCTGGTCGCGTTGTTCCGGCTGAGCGCCTCGGTGCTCGGCAGCCTGCTCCTCGGCGCGCTGGATCCGCTCGAGCCGGGCGCGTTCCAGGCGGTCTTCGGCGAGATCCTGACGCTCCTGATCGCGCTCGAGTTCAACCATACGCTGCAGTATGTCGCCGCCCACCGGAGCATCATCCAGACGAAGGTCGTCCTGCTCATCGCGCTGCTCGCCCTTGCGCGCAAGTTCGTGATCCTCGACACGCAGGAATTCAGTGCCGGGCATTTGCTGGGCCTCGCGGCCATTACCCTGGTGCTGGGCGTGACGTATTGGCTATTGCGCGAGCGCGACGACCGGCTCGACGAACGGCAGGAACGCGGCACAGGCACGCAAGGTTAGGGTAGAAGCGGCCCCTGCGGCGCGCATACGCTTCGTGCGACTCGCCCTGTGAAGAGGATCGTGTCGTGAGACTCGACAAGTGGAATCCGTTCAGATTTCTGCACCCGCGCGTTGCAGTGGCGGACGAAGGTGACGGCGGGAACAAGAGGCTCCGGCGGGAGGAAAAGAGCTGCTATCGCGGCGAGTCGCCCGAGGTGCGTCGGATCGACGTCAAATGAGCTTGCCGGACGTCCGACGTTTGCCGTCGATGGACGCCTCCCGACGGCAGTTCCTGCGCCTCGGCGGTTGCAGCAGCGCGCTAGGCGCGCTCGCCGCCGCCGGCGTGAGCCTCGCTCCCGCC
>DASQYN010000601.1:0-10032 GCA_035639215.1 Burkholderiales bacterium | reverse complement strand
GCGACCTTGTAATCCGAGTAGGCGAACTGCACGCGCTGCTTCACCGGATCGACCGACATCAGCCGCGAAAGGAAGATCACCTGCGACGGGAGGTTCGCCGTCACCGTGGCGTGGTCCTCGACCATGGTGCTGAGGATGCGGTCGATCTCGATGCCGGAGCGGACGAGCAGCTGACCGGTATTGGCGAGACGTGTGGCGAGATCGGACATTGAGAGCATGCTCGCCAGCGCGGCGGGCGGCAGCAATGAACGATTGCGCACCCACGCCGTTGCCCCAGGGTAGGCCGTGATTTCGTACCCGTGTCGAGCTCGGGCGACGGGCGGGCTTTTTCGGCGCGACGTGAACTCGTTCAGTGTCACGAGCCGGAATTTGGGGGTCGCGCGGTACCATCCGCACAGGAGGAGGAGATGGCGAGACTGAACCAGCTCTCGGCGGCCGAGGCCGCGCGAGCCATCGAGTCGGGAAGCGCGAGCGCCGAGGCGCTCGCCGCGGCTTGCCTCGAACGCATCGCCGAGCGCGACCGCGAAGTGCAGGCCTGGGCGTATGTCGCTCGTGACCGCGCGCTCGAGCAGGCGCGCGCCCTCGATCGCACGCCGCGGCGCAGCCGGCTGCACGGCGTGCCGATCGGCATCAAGGATGTCATCGACACCGGCGACCAGCCTACCGCGTACGGCTCGCCGATCTACCGCGGCCACCAGCCGAAAGCGGACGCGGCGGCGGTGGCGCTGCTACGCCACGCCGGCTGCCTGATCCTCGGCAAGACCCACACCACCGAGTTCGCGAACAACCACCCGGCGCCGACGCGAAACCCGCACAACGTCGCGCACACCCCCGGCGGCTCCTCGAGCGGCTCGGCGGCCGCCGTGGCGGATTTCATGGTGCCACTCGCGCTCGGCACGCAGACCGGCGGCTCGGTGATCCGGCCCGCCGCTTTCTGCGGCGTCTTCGCCTGCAAGCCGAGCTTCGGCGCGATCAACCGCGCGGGCCTCAAGTTCGATGCCGAGTCGCTCGATACGATCGGCGTGTTCGGCCGCACGGTGGAGGACCTGGCGCTCGCGCTCGAGCCCCTCACCGGGCGCCCGGTGCCGCGCTTCGACGCCATGGACCATCGGCCGCGCGTCGGCCTTTGCCGTACGCCGTGCTGGAAGGACGCCGATGCCGCGACGCAGGCGAACCTGGAAGCCGCGGCGCGCGCGCTTTCCAGGGCCGGCGCGCGCGTACACAACTTCGAGCTGCCGCCGGGCAGCGACCAGCTGTTCGACCGCCACAAGGTGATCATGGGCTACGAGAACGCGCGCGCGCTCGCCTGGGAGTACTACAACTTCCCGGAGAAGCTGAGCGCGGACCTGAAGCCGCGTCTCGACGAAGGCTGGCAATTCCCCCGCGCCGAGTACGACGCGATGCGCGCGCACGCCAGCCGGTGCCGCAGCGCGCTGGCCGACGCGATGCGCGAGGTCGATTTCCTGCTCACGCCGAGCGCGCCCGGCGAAGCGCCCGCCTCGCTCGCGACGACCGGCAACCCGGTGTTCAACCGCGCCTGGACGCTGTTCGGCGTGCCCTGCGTCACGATCCCGCACGGCGCGGGCGCGAAAGGCCTGCCCCTCGGCGTGCAGCTCGTCGGCGCCTACGACGGCGACGCCGCGCTGCTCGGTTGGGCGTATTGGGCCGCGCGCACTTTGTCCTAGGCGGCTTACAAAGCTTTCCCCGAAGACAAAGCTTTTCCAGCAGGACACTCTCGCTGACAGCACGCGCCCGGCCGGTCGCTAGATTGGCGCGCATGACCAGCAGTTGGGATCTTCTCTTCGTGGGCTTGGCGGCTCTCGTCGCCGGCGCCGTGAACGCCATCGCCGGCGGCGGCACCCTGATCACCTTCCCGATGCTCAGCGCGGTCGGGCTTCCGCCAGTCGCCGCCACGGTGACCAACGCCGTGGCGCTGTGCCCGGGCTATCTCGGCGGCGTGCTCGCGCAGGCGAGAGAGCTGCGCGGACAGACGCGGCTGCTCGGCCTGCTGCTGCCGGCGGCGCTGCTCGGCGGCATCGCGGGCGGCGCCCTTCTGCTCAGCACCGAAGAGAAGCTGTTCCGCTCGATCGTGCCCTTCCTGATTCTCGGCGCCTCCCTGCTGACCGCGGTCCAGGAGCCGCTGCGCCGTTGGCTCGCGCGCCGCGGCGGATCGGCCAAGCCGGTGCTGCTCAGCATCGCCGGCGTCGTGCTGGTGGTCCTTGCCGCGGTGTACGGCGGTTATTTCAGCGCCGGGCTCTCCGTCATCGTGCTGGGCGTCCTCGGCCTGATGTTCGAAGGCACGTTCACGCGGCTGAACGCGATCAAGGGAGCGATCTCGTTCGTCACCAACTTCTCGGCGACGATGTTCTTCATGACGTCCTCGCATGTGGTCTGGCTCGCCGCCCTCGTCATGGCGCTTGCCGCCCTCGTCGGCGGCACCGTGGGAGGACGCTTCGCGAGCCGCGTCCGGCCGGCAACGCTTCGCTGGTGCGTGGTCGCCGTCGGCACGGCGGTCGGCATCGGCTACCTCATCCATTGAGGCGGCCGGGCGAGCGGCCGCCGAATCAGGCGGCCATCGCCGCGGCGAGCTTCGGCTTCGCTTCCTTGATCGGCAGGTGCACCGCCGCGGCGAAGAGACAGAGCGCGATGTCGGCCCACCACATCCAATCGTAGTTGCCGCTCGCCTCGAAGGCCTTGCCGCCGAGCCAGGCGCCGAGGAACCCGCCGACCTGGTGCGAGAGCATGACTACGCCGAACAGCGTTGCCATGTAGCGAACGCCGTAGAACTTGACGACCAGGCCGATCGTCGGCGGCACGGTGGAGAGATAGCTGAAGCCGATGCCCGCCGCGAAGAGGAGGAACGTGAGCGTGGTCTTCGGCGCGAAGAAGAAGGCGAGGATCAGCAGCGCGCGCGCGAAGTAGATCCAGGCGAGCGCGATCTTCAAGCGCCGGCCGGTGATGACGCGGCCGATCCAAAGGCTGCCGAAGATGTTGAACAGGCCGATCACCGCGAGCGACCAGGCGCTGACCGCGGGCGGCAGGCCGCACAGCTTCACCACGCCGGGCAGGTGCGTGCCGATGAAGGCGACGTGGAAGCCGCAGGTGAAGAATCCCGCCGTGAGAAGCAGGAAGCTCGGGTCGCGCACCGCCTGCGCGAAGGCCTGCCTGAGCGAGCTCGGCCCGCCGGGCGCGGCGGCCTTGGTCTCCGCCGCCGCCGCGTGCCCCGCGGTGATCCATAGCACCAGCGGCACGGCGGCGAGGCTCACCGCGCCGAGGATCACCAGCGCCGGCTGCCAGCCGGCGAGGCCGATGAAGAGCTGGGCGAGCGGAATGACGGTGAACTGGCCGAAGGAGCCGCCGGCGTTGACGATGCCATTGACGATGTTGCGCTTCGCCTCCGGGATCCAGCGCGCCGAGGCCGAGATGAGCAACCCCGGGCCGATCGCCGCAGAGCCGCACGCGGCGAGAACGCCGATCAGGACGATCAACGCGGCGGTGGAATGCGCGAGCGGCGTGAGCGCGGTGGCGAGCGCCACCAGCGCCGCGCCGCCGAGCATCACCGGCCGCGGCCCGGTGCGGTCGGCGAGGGCGCCCGCGACCGGCATGGCGACGCCCCACATCAGCTGCCCCACGGCGAAGGCGAGGCTGATCGCCGCGTAGCCGATGCCGGTGGCCGAGTTGATCGGGCTGATGAACAGCGCCTGCGACTGGCGCACCCCCAGGCCCAGCGCGAACACGGCGCCCGCGGCGAGGGCGACGGCGACGTAGTGGCGGTTTTGCGCGGTCATCGGCATTCCCCCGGGTCGCTTGCAGGTTGCAAGGGCGGCACGCTAACCGATAGACTTGCATTATGCAGGCGACCCGCAAGCGCCGCTCCGGGTGTCCGGTGGCGTGCGCGCTCGACATCGCCGGCGATCGCTGGACGCTGCTCATCGTCAGGGACCTGTTGCGCGGCCGCGCCACCTACGGCGCGCTCGTGGCCTCCGACGAGCGGATCCCGACCAACATCCTCGCCGACCGCCTGCGCCGCATGCAGGACGAGGGCCTGATCGCCGCCGTGCCCTACCGCGAGCGGCCGCTGCGCTTCGCGTACACGCTCACCGAGAAGGGCCGCGGCCTGGGCGAGGTGCTCGAAGCGCTGGCGCGCTGGGGCAAGCGCTACGTGCCCGGCACCCGCATGCCACCCGAGTTCCGGCGCTCGCCGGCGAGACGTCCTTGACAAGCTTGCTCGGCAAGTTCACCCGGCCGCGACCGGTCGGCGCGCTGCCGCGGGCGCGACTCTTCCGCGCGCTCGATCTGGCGCTGCGCCACCCGGTGGCGTGGGTAAGCGGGCCACCGGGCGCCGGAAAGACGACCCTCGCGAGCGCCTATGTCGTGGAACGCAAGCTGCGCACCCTTTGGTACCGGCTGCAGGACGAGGATGCGGACCCGGCGAGCTTCTTCCACTACTTCGGCCTGGCGCTCGCCGCAGCGACGCCCGGGCGAGCGAAGAAGCCGCTGCCGCACCTCACGCAGGACTACCTCGCCAATCCCGGCCTCTTCAGCCGCCGCTATTTCGAGCGCGCCTGGCAGCGCCTCAAGGCGCCGTGCGTCATCGTGCTCGACGACTGCGGCGGCTTCGAGCACGACGGGCCGCTCTGCGAGGTGATGCGCGAGATGATCGAGTCGCTGCCCGAAGGCATTCGCCTCGTCATGCTCTGCCGCGCCGACCCGCCGGCGTCGTTCGCCGCGCTGCGCGCGCAGGGAACGATCCGCCTCATCGGCGGCGCCGAGCTGAGGCTCACCGAGCAGGAATGTGGCGAGCTCGCCGCGCTGCGCGAGGTGGAAATGGGCGCCGGGGCGCTCGAGCAGCTCTACCAGCGGACGCAAGGTTGGACCGCGGGCGTCGTGCTCGCGCTGGAGCAGAAGGCGCCGTCGCAGCCCGGCGGGCCGCTCGCCGCGCCGCCCGCCGAGGCGACGCCCCAGGTGCTCTTCGACTATTTCGCCGGCGAGATCTTCGACAAGATGGCGCCCCAGGTGCAGGCGCTGCTCCTGCGTGCCGCGTTCCTGCCCAGCATGGCCGGTTACCGCGTGGTGGAGCTGACCGGCGTGACGCGCGCCGCGGCGGTGCTCGAGGAGCTCGCGCGCACCGGCTATTTCACGCTCAAGCTAGCGGCGGTGCATGGCGCACCGCCCGCCGTCTACCAGTTCCATCCCCTGTTCCGCGAGTTCCTGCTGCGCCGTGCGCAGGAGACGCTCCCGCCCGGGCAGCTCGACGGGGTGCGCTGCAAGGCGGCGGCTCTCCTCGAAGCGGACGGCGATACCGCCGAAGCGGTAGCGCTATGGATCGCGGCGTGCGACTGGCCCGCGGCGACGCGGGCCATGTTCGCCCATGCGCATGACCTGCTGCAGCAGGGCCGCGGGCGCATCCTCGAGGCCTGGCTGCGCGCGTTGCCGCCCGCCGTGCGCGCCGGCTCGCCGTGGGCAATTTACTGGCTCGGCCGCTGCCGCCTCGGCTACGACCCGGCCGAAGCGCGCCGGCATTTCGAGGAGGCGTTCGCGCTCTTCGAGCCGGCCGGCGACGCCGAGGGGCTGTTCAGCGCCTGGGCGAGCCTGGTCGACACCTTCGTCTACGAGTGGGGCGACTTCGCGCCACTCGACCGCTGGATCGGCGTGCTCGACGGTCTTCTCGAGCGCCACCGCGAGCTGCCGACGGCGGAGATCGAAGCGCGCATCGCCGCCGGCATGCTCGCCGCGCTCATGTACCGGCAGCCGCAGCGCCCGGACTTGCCGCAGTGGGCGGCGCGAGCGCGCCGGATCGCGCTCGCGAGCGCCGACGCGCGCACGCGCATGCTGCTCGGCAACCAGCTCGTGCACTACTACACTGCTTGGCTCGGCGACCTGCCGAGCGCGCGCCTGCTCATCGAAGCGATACGGCCGGCCACGGACCCGCTCGCCGCCGGGCCGCTCGCGCACATCGCGCGCTGCGCAATGGAGGCCACCTACCATTGGTACGCCGGCGCGCACGAGGAATGCCTGCGCCTCGTGAACGAGGGCCTCGAGACGACAAGACGCTACGGGGCGCGCTTCACTTCGCTTCTCGAGACGCTCGGCATCTACGCCTACCTCACCGCGGGCGATCTTCCCGCCGCCGAGCGGCTGCTCAAGGAGTCGGCGGCCATGGTCGCGGGCGGCCAGCTCTATCGCGCGCACGGCCATTTCGTTTCCTTCGCCTGCGCGCTCTATCGCCACGACACCGAGCACGCGCTCGCGGCGGCGCGCGAGGCCGTCGCGCTCGGCGAGGCGGCCGGCGCGCCGCATCGGCAGGCGATGTTCCGCTTGGCCCTGGCGCTCGCGCTGTTTATCGCCGGCAAGCGGCGCGATGCGCTGCGCGCGCTCGGCGAGGCGAGGCGCATCGCGCGGCGCATCTGCAGCCCGAACATCGAGTTCAGCTGCCTCTATCTCGCCGCCTGGTTCGCGCTCGAGCGCGGGCGCAAGCAGCGCGCGCTTCCGCTGGTGCGCCGCACGATCGAGATTGCGCGCGCGCGCGGCTATCGCAACCGGCTTTTCTGGACCGTCGACATCGGCACGCGCCTCTTCGCCGCAGCGCTCGAGCACGGCATCGAGGTGCCCTACGTCCAGGAGCTGATCCGCCGGCGAAAGCTCGAGCCGACCGCGCCGGCGGCGCAGCTGGACAACTGGCCTTTCCGGGTGCGCATCGTCACGCTCGGGCGCTTCGCCGTGCTCGTCGACGGCAGGCCGCTCGAGTTCAGCGGCAAGACGCAAAAGAAGCCGCTCGAGCTGCTCACGGCGCTGATCGCCTTCGGCGGACACGAGGTGGGCGAGCAGCGCCTCACCGAGGCGCTCTGGCCGCACGCGGAAGGCGATGCCGCTCACCAGGCCTGCGCGGTAGCGCTGCACCGGCTGCGCAAGCTCCTCGGCTGCGACGAGGCGGTGCGACTGCAGCGAAACCATTTGTCGCTCGATCCGCGCCACGTCTGGGTCGACGTGTGGGCGTTCGAGCGCGGCGCGCTCGGCCTCTATCAGGGCCCTTTCCTCGGCGAGCAGGGGGAAGCGCCCTGGGCGATTGCGCTGCGCGAGCGGCTGCACGCGAAGTACGTGCGCCAGGTCGCCGAGCGCGGCCGCGCGCTGCTTGCCGCCGGGGAATATTCCGCCGCCATCGCCGCGCTCGAGCGCGGGCTCAACGTCGATCCGCTCGCCGAAGAACTTTACCAGGCGCTGATGCTCTGCTACCAGGCGCTCGACCGCCGCGCCGAAGCCATCAAGGTCTACCGGCGCTGCGAGAAGACGCTCGCCGCGGGCCTCGGCGTAGCGCCCGGCGGCAAGACCCTCGCGCTATATCAATCGCTGCACCGCTGATCGTCGTGCATCGGTAACCGATCGGTACCCAGGCCGGTCCTAGCCTTCCCGCGCCGTCATTCAGGGAGAAGGCATGAGTGAACTTGCCGCGCTATTCCGATTGGCCATGCTGATCGCCGCCGCCGCTTCCGTAAGCGCTTGCAACGGCGAAAGCGGGCACGGCTACGCGTCGGCGCTGCGTACGCCGACCGGCATGCGGCCCGTGTCGATCACCGTCGAGCCGTCCGGCCGGTTCGTCTATGTCGCCAACCTGAAGTCGAACGACATCTCCGCCTACGCCATCGACCCGGCAAGCGGCGCGCTCTCCCCCGTGCCGGGCTCGCCGTTCCGCGCCGGGACGCATCCCTTCGCGCTCACCGTGCATCCTTCGGCGAAGCTCGCGTTCGTCGCCAACCAGTTCTCGAACGGCATCTCGGCCTACCGGATCGATGCCGAGAGCGGCGCGCTTCGCGAAGTGCCCGGATCGCCGTTCCCTGCCGGCCGCCGTCCCTTCGTCGTGACGCTCGATGAAGCCGGCCGCTTCGCCTTCGTCGCCAACCAGGGATCGGACGATGTCTCGGTATTCCGCATCGACGAGAGAAGCGGCGCGCTGCGCGAGGTCGCCGGCTCGCCGTTCAAGTCGGGGGCGAGCCCGCGGCTCGTCACCCTGCATCCTTCGGGCGACTTCGCCTACGTCGCGAGCAGCGCCGACGACACCGTCTCCGCGTATCGCATCGACCGCTCGAGCGGCGTGCTCGCCCCGGTGCCCGGCTCGCCATTCCGCGCCGGAAGAGCCGCCGCCTCGGTGACGATCGACGCTTCCGGCCGCTTCGCCTACGTGGCGAACTCGCTCGGCGACAGCGTCTCGGGCTTCCGCATCGATGCGGCAAGCGGCGCGCTCGAGACCGTGCCCGGCTCGCCCTTCGCCACCGGGCGCTTTCCGGCGGGCGTCACGCTCGATCCGGCGGGCAGGACCGCCTACGTCGCGAACTTCTTCTCCGCCACGGTCTCCGCGTTCCGGATCGATACCCGAAGCGGCGCGCTGCAGGAGCTGCCCGGCTCGCCCTTCGCGGCGCGCGCCACGCCGGTCTCCGTCGTGCTCGACCCTTCGGGGCGCTTCGCCTATGTAGCGAACCGCGCCGCGAACGGCATCTCGGCGTTCTGCGTCGACGCGACGAGCGGCGCATTGACGCCGGTCGGCGGCTCGCCTTTCGCCGCCGGCAGCGAGCCGGGCTCCGTCGCGATCGATCCGAGCGGGCGCTTCGCCTACGTGGCGAACCTCGGCTCGGCGAGCATCGCGAGCTACCTCATCGATGCCGGAACCGGCGCGCTGGTCGCGCCGACCGGCGGCGTACCGACCGGCGGCGGCTGCGAGCGCTAGCGGATTGACGTGGATCAAGCGCCGGCGCGCTCGGGCCGCAATGATCCTTGAATGCCTTCGCGAAGCCCGCCGAGCATCCGCCGCCTGCTTTCGCTGCTCATGCTCGCCGCCGCCGCGCCGGCGGTCCTGCTCGCCAGCGCGCTCCTCGCGCTGGAATACCGCCGCGATCGCGACACGCTCGAGCTCAATTCGATCGCCACTGCGCGCGCAATGTCGCAGGCGATCGACCGGGAGCTGATCAGCATCACGGCGGCGGCCGAGGTTCTGAGCACCTCGCAGCGGATACTGTCCTCCGACCTGCGCGCGTTCTACCAGCAGGCGCAGCAGGTCGCGGACATGGGCATCGGCGACAACGTGGTTCTGACCGAGGCGAGCGGACAGCAGCGGCTCAACACGCTGCTCCCGCTCGGCACCAAGCTGCCGATGCACGGCAATCCGGCGCAGTTGCGGGCCGTGTTCGAGAAACGCCAGCCGATGGTCTCGGACCTCTATCTCGGCGGCGTGCTGCGCCGGCCGGTCGTCAGCGTGGACGTGCCGGTGCTGCGCGACGGACAGGTCATCTACGCGCTCAGCGTAGGCGCCCTTCCCGAGCGGTTCCACTCGGTCCTCGTGGCACAGAAGCTGCCGCCGGGGTGGATCGGCGCGGTGTTCGACTCGAGCGGCGCGCTCGTCGCCCGTACCCAGGAGGAGCAGCGCTTCGTCGGGCATCAGGGCTCGCCGAAGCTCGTGCAGCGCGTGCGCGAGCAGCCGGAGGGAGCGATCGAGACCGTGACGCTCGAAGGCATTCCGGTCGTTTCCGCCTATAGCCGCTCGCCGGCCACCGGCTGGACCGTGGCGCTCGGCATTCCGCGCGAAAGCCTCGCCGCGCAGCTTTGGGAGCGCATCGGCGGTACGGCGGCGGCGGCCGCCGTGGTGCTGGCGGCCGGCCTGCTCTTCGCCCGAGTGATCGGCGAACGCATCGCCGGATCGATCCGTGCGCTTGCCGCTCCCGCCTCGCAGATCGGCCTCGGCAATCCGGTCGCGATCCCGCCGCTCGGCCTGAGCGAAGCCGACGAAGTGGCGCGCGCTCTGGTGCGCGCCTCGGCGATGATCTCCAGCGCCGAGCACCGCGCCCAGCACGACCCGCTCACCGGACTGCCTAATCGCGCGCTCTTCAAGGACATGGCCGAACGCTTCATCGAGCTGTGCCGGCGCGACGCGAAGCCGCTCGCGCTGCTCTTCATCGACCTGGACGGCTTCAAGCGGGTGAACGACGAGAACGGCCACGAGTGCGGCGACCGCCTGCTGTGCGAGGTCGCGGCGCGTCTACAGGC
>DASQYN010000600.1:0-12148 GCA_035639215.1 Burkholderiales bacterium | reverse complement strand
CTGCACCTCAAGACCTATACGCAAAATTGCCTGGGCGAGGAGTATGAATCCAAGTGGTTCCCCGAACTTCAGAAAATGGTCGGCAAGGAATATTTGGATCCGGAGGCCTCGCACTTAACGCACAGGCCGATCCCGACTTGCCTACGCAACCATTGCATAATCAGTGAGGTGAATGCCGGCCGCGGCCCCATTCACATGGTGACCATGAAAGCCTTCCAGGATCCTCACCTGGAAGAGGTCGGTTGGGAAAACTTTCTCGGCATGACCATCGGCCAGGCGGTGCTCTGGGCTGCGACGGACGTGGACCCCAAGAACGAGAACCCGGAACTAACGACGTCCGAGCCCTACGTCATGGGCTCGCACGCGACCTGCTCCGGCGCGTGGTGCTCGGGTCCCGAGGACATTTCTCCGCCGGAATATTTCTGGGGTTACAACCGCATGACGACGGTCGAAGGCCTGTTCGGCGCCGGTGACGCGGTCGGCGGCACGCCGCACGCCTTCTCGTCGGGCTCGTTCACCGAAGGCCGTCTCGCCGCGAAGGCTGCGTGCAAGTACATCGACGACGGAAAAGGCGAAGGCATCGTCGTCTCCGAGGCGCAGATCGAGCGCCGCAGGAAAGAGATCTACAAGCCGCTGGAGCATTACCGCACCTACCGCAACGCGATCGTCGCGGGAACGGTCAACCCGCACTACATCAATCCGCAGCAGGGCCTGGACCGTCTGCAGAAGCTGATGGACGAGTATTGCGGCGGCTATACCGTCGGCTACATGACCAACGAGAAGCTGCTCAATATCTGCCTGAAGAAGCTCAGGGTCATGGAGGAAGACCTCGAGAGCGTCGCGGCGAAGGACATCCACGAGCTGCTGCGCGCGTGGGAGCTCAAGCACCGCCATCGCGCCGCCGAATGCGTCACGCACCACACGCTGTTCCGCAAGGAGACGCGCTGGCCCGGCTACTACTATCGCGGCGACGTGATGAAGGTGGACGACGAGAACTGGCACGTGCTGACCGTCTCGCGCCGCGATCCCGAAACGGGCGTCTACACCATGGAGAAGGCGCCGTGCTATCACCTGGTGGCGGACGAGGTGACGACGAGCAGCCGTACCGCGGAGCAGAAGCTCAGCGTGTGAGCATCGTCGAAAGAAGCGACGAGGAGATCCGCGCGCTGGCCGATCCCCTGTGGCGCGATCTCGTCAAGTATTCGAACGAAGGCAGTTACGGGGAATTCGCGAAGCACTTTTCCAGCTCGCTGGCGCTGGCCATGGACCAGGTCGTTGCCGGCCACCAGTTCGCGAACAGCGAGCTGGCGAGAAATCTGAGCGAAGAACTCGACCCGCTCGGCATCATCCGCCGCGGCGAGCACGTGACGGTTCTTTACCGGCAGCGCAGCACCAAGAAGCCGGGCGAATGGCTCGGCCGGCTGGTCCTCGGCTACGAGAATGGAAAGGTCAGGATTTTCGGTGCCTCCATCTTCTGAAACCATCAGAGACGGCAAGTTCGTCGAGCTCACCTACAAGGTGACCGACAGGAAATCCGGGCACGTCCTCACCCGGGTCGAGTTTCCGCTCGGCTATGTGCACGGACACAACGAGGTCCTGGCGCCCTTCGTCCACAAGGCGCTGGAAGGCAAGTCCGCCGGCGAGGTCATCGAAGTGCCGATCGACGGCAATCGCATCTTCGGCCCGCGCGACGAGTCGCTGGTCTTCACCGATCGCCTCGAGAACGTCCCCGAGGAATATCGGCAAGTCGGGACCTCCATCCTGATGGAGAACGACCAGGGCCAGACGCGCAGCTTCCTGGTGACGCGGATGGACGACGAGACACTGACGGTCGACGGCAACAATCCGCTTTGCGGCCGGGAGGTCGTCTTCACGCTCGAGATCCTGACGGTGCGAGACGCAACCGACGAAGAGACACGGGTCGGCGGGGCTATCATTGCTCGGCCGGACATCGACCCATCACGCCTGAAACGTATTTGAGATGGAGATCATTTCATGAGCGAGGAAAAAAAGCCCGCCCCCAAGGTGCCCGACGGCCATGCGCGCTTCCTGACCACGCGCCAGATGCCGGCCAACGAGAAGGGCTTCGTCGGCTACGAAACCGTCTGGGAGCCGTTCCAGAAGGAAGCCGAGTACAAGACGCCGAAGCAGCCGTAGAAAAAAGGGGTCAGGACCCTTTTCCGTTAGCTGCACGTCGCCCGGAAAAGGGTCCTGACCCCTTTTTCCGAGTCGCGGTAGAGCTGCACCAGCACGTCGCGCTGCGCATGGCTGGCGCCGAGCTCGTGCAGCCGCGCCATGAGGGGCGACATCAGCGAGACGACGCGCTGGTGCTCGCCGCGCCGATGCTCCAGCACCGCCTGGCACACCGGCACGGCGACTTCGCGAACTACGCGCGCCGTGCTCGCTTGCGTCTCGCCGTAGGCCTGCATCGACTTGAGGAGCCGCTGCAGGGCCTCGTAGCGCCCGGTCGCGGCGAGCGCCATCGCCCAATGCGGCAGCGTGAAGGCCGAGAGGCAGTCGCCGATGCGCGCCTCGGCCTTGTCGGCGAGCTCGGCCCAGCGGCTGCCGACGCTCAGGCCCCGGCGCTCCAGGCGAAAGAGCATCGACGCCGCGTTCTGCAGGTCGATGTAGAGATCGGGCATCGCCGCGACGAGCGGCGACGCGAGATTGCGGAAGCGCCGGTCGTAGAGGTCGAGCACGGCGTCATGCTCGGCGCGCGCGAGGTGAAAGAGCGCGCGGTGCCACCACAGGTGGTGCACCAGGCTGCTCTTGCCTTCCCAGTGGCGCTCGAGCTCGTCCAGCCAGGCGACGCCTTCGGCATCGCGGCGCTGCATCTCGAAGACGTGCGCCACGGCGTGCGTGCCCCAGACGTCGGCCGGGTCGAGCGCCACCGCGCGCCGGCCCGCCCGCTCGGCCGCGGCATAGTCGCCCGTCTCCTCGAGCGCGAACGACAGGCAGGAGAGCAGCGTCGGGTACCCGACCATGTCCTCATCCCAGCGCGGCGCGGCGCGCTCCAGCGACGCGCGCATCTCGGCGGCGCGGCCAAGCCAGAAATAGTTGAAGTGCGCAAGGCGCAGCGCGAGCACGTCGCGCGGAGCCGTGGCGAGAATGCCTTCCCATTCGCGCAGCGCGCCATCGAGATCGCCCGCGACCCAGCATCCGAGCGCCCGCACATGCGACTGCTCGCGCTCGCTGGCGCGGCCGGCGAGCCCGGCTGCCGCGCGGTGCGCTTCCGCGGCCATGCCGAGCGCGCCGCGGTTGTACATCAGCATGAAAAGGTAGCCCTTCAGGCAATGCGCGAGCGCGAATTGCGGATCGGCTTGTAGAGCCGCCTTTACCTGCTCCGAGAGATCGGTGCGATAGGCGAGATAGGAGCGCAGCGCGCGGTTGAAGGCTTCGGCCGCGGAGGCCTGGTCGGTGCCGAGCGACAAGCCGTGGATGTCGTTCATACGAGGTGCTCCTTCCTGCGGACAGATTCGATCAGCTCGCGCACCCGGCGCGGCGAAAAAGGCCCGCGGCGCACGACGACGCCGAGGGGCCTGAGCGCATCCTCGATGGCGTTGGCGATGGCGGCCGGCGGCGCGATGGCACCGCCTTCGCCGAGGCCCTTCACGCCGAGCGGGTTGCGCGTGGAGAGGCTCTCGATGTGGTCAAGAACGAGCTGTGGCGCCTGCACGGCCTTCGGCATCGCATAGTCCATGAAGCTGCCGCTGAGCGGCTGGCCGTCGCGGTCGTACACCATCTCCTCGCAGAGCACGCCGCCGAGGCCCTGCATCAGCCCGCCGGCGATCTGCCCGTCGGCGAGGAGCGGGTTCAGCACGCGGCCGCAGTCGTGCACCACGATATATTTCTCGACCGTCACGACGCCGGTGTCGGCGTCCACTTCGACGATCGCCGCGTTCGCCGCGCTCGCGTAAGTGACGGTCGGCGGACGGAAGTAGGCAGTCTCCGAGAGCTCCGCTTCCCCGGGCGCGCCTTTACGCAGCACTGCCGCCGCGGCTTCGCGCGACACCTGGGCGAGGCTCACGGCCTTGTCTGTGCCCTTCAGGCGCACCTTGCCGTCCTCGAGCTCGAGGTCGACGGCGGCGGCTTCCATCATCTCGGCGGCGATCTTCAGGATCCGCTCGCGGATCAGAACGGAGGCGGCATGCACGGCGTTGCCCGCGTTCACCGCGCTGCGGCTGGCGATGCTGCCGATGCCGTAGGCCACGCCGTCCGTATCGCCGCCGACCACTTCGATGCTCTCGAGCGGCACGCGCAGCACTTCGGCAGCGACCTGGCCGTAGGTGGTGCGATGGCCCTGCCCGGCGTGGCACGCGCCGGTGGCGATGCGCACGCGGCCGCTCGGCAGGATCGTGACGTGCGCGCCCTCGAACGGGCCCATGCCTGTGCCTTCCACGTACATGGCGAAGCCGATGCCGAGGTAGCGTCCGTGCTTCGCCGCCTCGGCCTGGCGACGGCGGAATTCCTCCAGGCGGGCGAGCGTGTGCGCGCGACGCATAAGCTCGGGGAAGTCGCCCGAGTCGTAGACCTGCGGGAAGCCGTCGCGGTAGAGAAGGCCGGTGTCGTAGGGCATCGCCTCCTTCGGCACCAGGTTCCTCGCGCGCAGCTCCGAGGGCTCCATGCCGAGCTTCGCCGCGAGCCGGTCGACGATGCGCTCCATCGCGAACACCGCTTCCGGCCGGCCGGCGCCCCGGTAAGGCGTGGTGAAGTTGGTGTGCGTCAGCACGCCCTTCACCGCGATCGACACGTCGGGCACGTCGTAAGGCCCGAGCAGGTGCGAGACCGAGTTGTACGGTACCACCATGCCGATGAAGTTGTAGGCGCCGCAGTTCATGATCGCGTCGTCCCGCAGCGCGACGAAGCGGCCGTCCTTCGTCGCGGCGAGCGCGATGCGATGGACCTGGTCGCGCGCGTGCGGCGCGGCGGTCAGGTTCTCGCCGCGCGTCTCGACCCAGCGCACCGGGCGCGAAAGCTCCTTCGCGGCGAAGGCCACCAGCATGTCCTCGGCCGACTGGACGCCTTTCTGCCCGAAACCGCCGCCGACATCGCACGTGACGACGCGGATCCTGTCCGTCGGCATCTTTAGCGACACCGCCATCAGCGTCTGCAGGATGTGCGCGGTCTGCGTCGAGGACCACGCGGTGAGCTCGCCCGTGACCGGGTCGACCAGCGCCTGGATGCCGCGCGTCTCGAGCGGCGCGGCGACGTACCGGTGCGTGACGATTTCCTCTTCGACCGAAACAATGTCGGACCGCCTGAATGCTTCTTCCGGATTGCCCTTGGTCACGGCTACCGAGACCACCAGGTTGTCGCCGAACTCGGGCTCGACGAGCGGCGCGCCTTCCTGGAGCGCCTCCTTCGGATCGGTCACCGCGGGCAACGGCTCGTAGTCGACCTCGACGAGCTCCGCCGCGTCGAGCGCGTGCGCGAGCGTGTCGGCGATCACCATCGCGAGCGGCTGACCGGCGTACGTCGCGCGCTCGGCCGGGAACAGCGGCGTGGGATGCACCTTGTCGAGCGGCTTCACCAGCTTGAGGAACCGCTCGGGCGTGTGCGCCTCGCCCGCGACGCAGATCGGCGCCGTCTTGCCGGCGATGTCTTTTTGCGTGAACACCGCGACCACCCCCGCCGCCTCCAGCGCACGCCTGGTATCGATCCCGCGGATCCTGGCGTGCGCGTGCGTGCTTCGCACGAATACCGTTTCCAGCGTCCCGGGGATCTTCACGTCCGCCAGGAATTTCCCCTGCCCCCGCAGCAGCCGATCGTCCTCGACGCGCCGCACGGGTTGTCCGATCCAGGTGCTGCTTCCCGCCATCCATTTCTCCTTATCGAAAAAATCAGGTCGTAGTCGACTGGCGCTTGAACTGCTGCAGCAGTGCCCCGACGCCGAGAAACAGCGCGGCGAGGGCCACCAGGCCGCCGATCCACGGGATCGAGGCGAGGAGCACCACGGCGAGCATGCCGAGCGCGGCGAAGACGATGCGCATCGCGGCCTGAGGCGCGCGCGCGGGTCGCCAGCGCTGCAGGGCGGCGAGGCCGATCGCGATGCCGCTGGTCGCGTAGCCGAGGAGAAGGAGCGCGAAGTAGAGCGCGAGGGCAGCGAGCGCGAGCGGAATGCCGATCACGGTGATGACGGCGATGATCAGCGCCGTCGGTATGCACACCAGCGCTATGAAGCCCACCAGCAGCGACCACGGCCAGCGCGTGCGCACCGCCGCGGCCGTGCCGAGGCTGATGTTCGGCAGCAGCGCGGCGAGGACTGCCGCGAGGACAATGAGACCGGCGGACCAGAGCCAGTGGAAAGCGCGCCCGGCGTGCTTGCGCGCTTCGCGGCCGCGCTCGGGAAGTGGGATGCGCTCGATGCCGCCCTTCACTTCGGCCTGCGCGCTTTTCTGCAGCTCCTCGCGGCTCGCATAGCGCAGGCGCCCCGCTATGCGGGCGTTCGGGCCGAGCTCGACGGAGCCTGCGCCGACCCGGACGTCCCCCGCCACGCTGGAGTCGAGATAGACGTGGCCGCCCCCCACCTGGAGGTAGCCGCCGATCGGCGCCTCGATGCGGATGTCGCCACCGGCGACGGAAAGGTTGCCGGCGATGCGGGCTTTGGGGCCCATCTGCACGTTGCCGCCGGCGATGCGCGCGTTGTGCATCACCGGCGCGGCGACGTTGAGGCGGCCGCCCGTGAGATAGAGGTCCTGTCCCACCGGCGCGCCGAGGCGCACCGTGCCGCCCGCCAGCACCGCGTCGCCGCGCACCGCCGCGTCGACGTCGATCGCGCCGCCCGCGGCGAAGAGATCGCCGGGCACCTCGTCTGCCACGCTGACGGTCGGCCCCGCCGCGAAGCGGTCGGCGCCGAAGGATGTCTCCCGCGGCTGCGGCTCGGCTAAGGCGGGCAGGGAAACGATGAACCCGAGCAGGATTGCGAGACGGCTCATGGCGGCTCTCCTCGAGCGCTCCATTCTAGGGAAAACGGGCTCTGTCCCCGTTTTTCGCTATGCTGCGCAGCTTGTCGGAAATCGTTCTCGAGGGGGTGACGAAGCGCTTCGGCGGCACCACTGCCGTCGACGGCGTGAGCCTGCGCGCGGACAAGGGCCGCTTCATGGTGCTGCTCGGGCCCTCGGGGTGCGGCAAGTCGACGCTGCTGCGCCTGATCGCCGGGCTTGAGGAAGTGAGCGAAGGCAAGATCTTCATCGAGGGCCGAGACGTCACCGCGCTCGATCCGACCAAGCGCAAGCTCTCGATGGTGTTCCAGTCCTACGCGCTCTTTCCGCACCTCACGGTCGCCGAGAACATCGTCTTCGGACTTAAGGTTCGCCGCCTTCCCGCCGATCAGCGCGCAGCGCGGCTGAAACGCGTCGCCGAGCTGGTCGGCCTGACCGAGCGGCTGGACCATAAGCCGCAGCAGCTCTCGGGCGGGCAGCGCCAGCGCGTCGCGCTCGCGCGCGCCATCGTCTCCGAGAACCCGATCTGCCTGATGGACGAGCCGCTCTCCAATCTCGACGCGCAGCTCCGCCAGGAGATGCGCGCCGAGATCCGCGCGCTGCAGCGCCGCCTCAACATGACGGTCATCTACGTGACGCATGATCAGGTGGAGGCGATGAGCATGGCGGACCAAGTGATCCTGCTGCGCGCCGGGCGCGTCGAGCAGGCCGGCACGCCCGCCGAGCTCTATGCCCGGCCGGCGAGCACCTTCGCCGCGCGTTTCATCGGCACGCCGGCGATGAATCTGGTTCCTTTGCAGGCCATTCAACCGGAAGCCGCGCGGGGCCTCACCGCTGGCATCCGCCCCGAACATATCAAGATCGTTTCCAATGGATCGGGTGTGGCCGCAACCGTCGTGAGCGCCGAATACCACGGCGCCGACACGGTCGTCACCGCGCGCGTGGGCGATACCTCGCTCCTCGTTCGCGCCCCGGGCGAGATCGGCCTCGCCCCCGGTTCGCAGGTGCGCCTTGGCTGGGAGCCCGCGGCGGTGCATCTTTTCGATTCGGAGAAAGGATTGCGCATATAACGCATATAACTTGTCGCCCCCGCGAAGGCGGGGGCCCCGTTTTTTTAAACATGGGTTCCCGCCTCCGCGGGAACGACGACGTTTGGGAGACACAATGAAGAAGCTAATGGGAATCCTCGCCGCGGCGCTGCTGACCGCGGCGTTCAACGCAAGCGCGGTCGATCTCACGTTCTATTACCCGATCGCCGTAGGCGGGCCGCTCACCAAGGTGATCGACGGCTTCGTCGCCGCCTTCGAGAAGGAGCATCCGGACATCAAGGTGCACGCGATCTACGCCGGCAACTACGACGACGCGCGCATCAAGGCGATCGCCGCGCTGAAGGCGGGCCAGCCGGCGCAGATGTCGGTGCTGTTCTCCATCGATATCTATGAGTTGCTCGAGCAGGACCTGATCGTCGCCTTCGACGACATCGGCGCGGACAAGAAGTGGCTGAGCTCGTTCTACCCGGCGCTGATGGCGAACGGAACCTACAAGGGCAAGACCTACGGCATCCCGTTCCAGCGCTCGACCATCGTCATGTACTGGAACAAGGACGCCTTCAAGGAAGCCGGCCTCGACCCCGAGAAGCCGCCTGCCACCTGGAACGAGATGGAGCAGATGGCGGCGAAGCTGGTGAAGAAGGACTCCGGCGGCAACGTCTCGCGCTGGGGCGTGAGCGTGCCTTCCACCGGCTACGCCTACTGGATGTTCCAGGCCTTCGCGCGCGAGAACGGCGAGGACCTGATGAACAAGGACGGCAACCAGACCTACTTCGCCAAGCCGAACGTGATCGCGTCGCTCCAGTATTGGCGCGACCTCGGGGCGAAGTTCCACGTCATGCCGGAAGGCACGATCGAGTGGGGCACGCTGCGCCAGGCGTTCACCGAGGGCAAGACGGCGATCATGTGGCACACCACCGGGAACCTCACCGCGGTGAAGGACAGCGCGAAATTCCCCTTCGGCGTGGCCATCCTCCCTGCCTCGAAGCAGCGCGGCTCGCCCACGGGCGGCGGCAACTGGTACATCTTCAAGAAGTCGAGCCCCGCCGAGCGCAAGGCGGCGCTCCAGTTCATCGAGTGGATCACCGCGCCCGAGCGCACCGCCGAGTGGTCGATCGCCACTGGCTACGTCGGCACGCGGCCCGACGCCTACGACACGCCGAAGCTCAAGGAGTACGTCTCCGGCTTCCCGCAGGCGGCGGTCGCCCGCGACCAGCTCAAGTTCGCCACCGCCGAGCTCTCCACCTTCCAGACCGGCCGCGTGCGCAAGGCGCTCGACGACGCGATCCAGGCCGCGCTCACCGGCGCGAAATCGCCGGCTGACGCACTGAAAGGCGCACAGTCGGAAGCCGACCGGCTGCTCAAGCCCTACCAGTAAATAGGGACGGACCCTATTTTTCCCCGATGAAGCACGTCGTCGGCTGGCTGCTCCTCCTGCCGGCCGCGACGCTGCTCGTCGCCTTCACGCACTACCCGGCGGCGGCGACGCTGGTCGAGAGCTTCTTCTCGACCGGCAACGCCATCCGGCCCTCGCGCTTCGTCGGCCTCGCGAACTACGCCGCGCTCCTCGACGACCCGGTCTTCACGCAGGTGCTGCTCAACAACTTCTGGTTCGCGCTCGGCACGATCCCGGCCTCGATCGCGCTCGCCATGCTGATGGCGGTGTGGGTCAATGGCGCACTTCCCGGCCGCGCGCTCGCCCGCCTCGCCTACTTCACGCCGACCGTGCTGCCGATGATCGCCGTGGCAAACCTCTGGCTTTACTTCTACACGCCGCAGATCGGGCTGCTCGACAAAGTGACCGCGCTCTTCGGCGCCGGCAGCCACAACTGGCTCGGCGACCCTCACACGGTGATGGGCTGCCTCATCGCGATGACGATCTGGAAAGAAGCCGGCTTCTTCATGATCTTCTACCTCGCCGCGCTCCAGGCTCTGCCGCCCGAGCTGGGCGAGGCGGCACGCATCGAAGGCGCCTCGCGCGCCTACTTCTTCCGGCGCGTCACCTTCCCGCTCCTCATGCCGACCACCCTCTTCGTGCTCGTGAATGCGACCCTCAACTCCTTCAAGCTGGTCGACCACCTCTTCATCCTCACCAAGGGCGGGCCGGACAACGCTTCGAACCTCCTCCTCTACTACCTCTACCAGACGGCGTTCAGCTTCTTTGACACCTCCTACGCGGCGACGCTCACCGTCGTGCTGCTCGCGCTCCTCGGCGGCTTCGCGCTCGTGCAATTCCAGCTCATCGAGCGGCGCGTGCACTACCGATGAACCCGCTCGAAAAAACCGGCGCCTGGCTCCTCGCGATCCTCTGGATTACGCCGCTCCTCTACGCCGCCTGGGCGGCGTTCCATCCGAGCGCGTACGCCACGCACTTCGACCCGCTCGCGCCGCTCACCCTAGCCAACTTCGAGCGCGCCTGGGGCTACGCGCCCTTCCCTCGGCACTTGCTGAACACCGTCATCCTCGTGACGATGATCCTCGCCGCGCAGCTCGTCCTTTGCACCCTCGCCGGTTTTGCCTTCGCTCGCTTCGAGTTTGCCGGCCGCGACATCGCCTTCGCGCTCGTACTCGTGCAGCTGATGATCATGCCGGAGGTGCTGATCGTCGAGAACTACCGCACCATGGCCAAGCTCGGCCTCGTCGACACCATCGTCGGCATCGGCCTACCGTACATGGCGAGCGCCTTCGGCATCTTCCTGCTTCGCCAGACCTTCAAGACCATCCCGCGCGAGCTCGAGGAAGCCGCGCGCGTCGAGGGCTGCTCCTGGCTCGGCGTGCTATGGCGCGTCTACGTCCCGCTCACCCGCCCGACCTACCTCGCCTACGCGCTCGTCTCCGTGAGCTACCACTGGAACAACTTCCTCTGGCCGCTCGTCGTCACCAACTCCGTCGAGACCCGCCCCCTCACCGTCGGCCTCGCGATCTTCGGCGCGCCGGAGTCGGGCGTCGACTGGTCGGTGATCAGCGCCGGCACGCTGATGGCGGTCGCGCCGCTGCTCGTTGCGTTCTTGCTCTTTCAACGGCAATTCATGCAGTCGTTCATGCAGGCGGGAATCAAGTAGGAGACCGGGCCGGTCGCTACGCGGCCGTGTCGCCGGTGCGAGTGGAATCGATCGGACTCGGCTTGAGCGTCGACTCGATGCGGAAGACCCGCGTGTCAACCCAGCGCTGCACCCTGAACTCCACCATCAGCGTCTCGTTCGGCGCCAGGATCTCGGAGACGCCGTCCTCATCCGACCGGTATTCGAGTCGGCGGTAGAACGCGAGCGTCTCGGGGCTCTCGAGCGGCTTCGCGTCGACGCGCAGGCCAATGCGGCCCTCCATCTTGTCCTTGTTGAGGCCTTTGCGCAGCACATCGTAATTGACGTAGTAAGTGAGCTTGCCTGGATCGCGGCTATTCTTCTGGCGATCGACGTAGAAGCCCGGTGGCAGATCGTCGGGGGAATAGCTCGGACCGCCGGTGAGGTAGAGATCGTAATCCGTGAGCACGGCGCCGCGATCGTCGACGAAGCGGAACAGGAGCATCGAGTAGCGGTCGACGTAGTACTTCTTCGTGCCGAAGAGCTTCTTTTCCACCTCGACGCGCTCGTCGCGCTGCGTCTGCTTCGTCAGGTCGTCGAGCTCGTCGCAGCACTTGAGGTAATCGTCCTTCGACGCCACGCGCAGGCACTTGAGGACATACTTCGCGGTGGGATGGCCGCCCGCGTTCCTCGCGGGCACGCTGCGCAGGATGCCCATCCGGTCGCCGGAGTGCGAGAGGCCGGGGACGACGCCCAGGGCCGTGCGGGGCCGGCGCTTCCGCAGATCGACCACCGGCGGCCCGCCGCCGTCCTGATGCAGGCGCAGCAGCGTGTAGTTCATGTTCGCCGAGCACACGCGCACGACGCCGTCGGAGCCAGCCTCGTCCGTGTACGAGTTTAGGTGATCGTAGAAACGGCGGTCGATCGACTGGCCGGTCAGCACGAAGGGGTAGATGCCCGCGGCGACGCAATCGTAGTCCAGCCACTCCTCGTTCAGGCGCCATGACTCGTCGCTGCCGAGCTCGAGCCAGTCGAGCACGCGCTCACCCGGTTCGACGCCCTCGAGGAGACTCTTCATCCGGCTGAGCGTGCCCTTGCCGAGCTGCGCGAGCGCAGAGCCGTGGTTCGCGGGCGCGAG
>DASQYN010000599.1:0-12538 GCA_035639215.1 Burkholderiales bacterium | reverse complement strand
ATGACCCAACCGGTATGCAGCATGGCGATGAGCCACATCGGAACGTTGAATGCCAGCACCAGGCGCTCCGGCCGTTCGATGACGCCGTCCCAGAAGAAGACGACCACGAAGTACGCCAGCCACGCCGAGGTCATCACCATGCGCAGCTTGCCCTGCTCGAATTCCTGCGGGTCGGCCTGCGCCGCCCGCTGCCAGCGGCTAGACCCCTGCGCCGGAATTGTGCTGGACAAGGTGGTGTCTCCCTGATCGCAAAGTATCAGAGAGCCACGCCTTACGGGACGGAGCCCGAACTCCAATAATTACGACCCTGACCCCGAATTCAGACGGTGGCGTGCGCGGAGCCGGGCTCGGGCATCAGGGCGTCTTCCGCCGCCTCGTGGAAGGCGGCGTCTTTCGGCAGGATCACCGAGGCGGAGCGCACGCGCGTGTGCTCGGGCGCCGCGCCGGGGGGCTGGATGCCCTTGGCGACGCCTTCGGCGGCGGCGATCAGGCGCCGGCGCGCCATGATGATGCCCTTGTCGGTGGGCACGAGATTCTCTTTCGTGCGGTCCTGGATGGGCCCCATGCTCTCCTGGACCGACGCGTCCTGCATCGCGAAGCCCTCGATGCCGGAGAAGCTCTTGCCTTGCTTCTGCGCCTGGCGGTCCATCAGGTAATCATTGTCTTTGTTCGCCACCGGCCTGAAGGTGCCGGGGATGAGCGGCGTGTGGATGCCCTTGCCGCCTTGCATCGCCTCGCGCTCCTCGCGGGTAAGCGCGCGCGTGGCGTGATGGTTGGTGCTCCACGCCCAGCAGTTCTCGTCGTCCATCGGCACCCAGCAATGGCCGCCGATCGGATGGTCGCCGCGCGGCGGGATGAGGGTGAAGCTCGGCATGATGTACTGGGTGATGCGCCAGTAGTAGCGGTCGTTCTCGGCATTGCGCCGCGCGCCGATGTAGAGGCCGCCCGGCGACTCGACCACCTCGAACTGCGGGGCGAGGTCCTGCAGGTTGTACTGGTGGCTTTTGGTCGCGCCCTTGAACATCGGGTCGACCTTCATGGTGAAGCGGTGGAGGAACGAGACATGGCTCGAGTCGATGCCGCCCTCCATCGCCTGCAGCCAGTTGCACTCCTGCCAGCGCTTGGAGACGAAGCGGTTCGCCGCCGGCACCATCGCCCACTCGTGCTCGGGCAGCGGCGGCCGCTCGCCGGCCGGCCCCATGTACGTCCACAGCACGCCGCCGCGCTCGACCAGCGGATAGCTTTTCAGCCGGATGCGCTCGCAGAGCTTCGGGTTGTCCGGCTCGGACGGAATCTCCATGCACTGGCCGTGCACGTCGTACTTCCACCCGTGGTACGGGCAGCGCAGCCCATTGTCCTCGTTGCGCCCGAACCAGAGCGACACGCCGCGATGCGCGCAGAACTCGTCCATCAGGCCGAGGCGGTTCTGCGTATCTCGGAAGGCGATCAGCTTCTCGCCCAGCATGCGCACGCGCACCGGCGGGCAGTCGGGCGACGGCAGCTCTTCGGCGAGCAGCGCCGGGAGCCAGTAGCGACGGAACAGCTCGCCCATCGGCGTGCCCGGTCCGGTCTGCGTGAGGAGCTGGTTCTGTTCGAGTCTCATGGGGTCGTTCCGCTATAGAGAACAGCGTTCTTCCATGCGAACGAGTTTAAAGCATGGGCGGTATACTCGCCCTTTCCGAAATGAGCATCGCTCGCAACGACCCATGTCCCTGCGGCAGCGGCAAAAAATACAAGAAGTGCTGTGGCGCGGCGATTGCGGTCCATCCTCGGCAAAGAGCTTGTGGAAGCTGCACCGCATGCTGCGACGGCTGGGTGGTGGGGACGATCCGCGGCCACGAGATGAAGCCCGGCACGCCGTGCCACTTCCGCGGCGAGGGTTGCTGCACGATCTACGCCGAGCGCCCGCAGGAGCCGTGCCGCAGCTTCGTCTGCGGCTGGCTGGCGCCCGGCAGCCCGTTCCCGGACGAGTTCCGGCCGGATCGGCTCGGCGTGATGATCGTGCGCACGAGCTGGCGCGGCCGGCCGGCGTACATCCTGCGCCATGCCGGGCGCGATCCGGACGAGTCGCTGGTCGCCTGGATGCGCGCCTTCAGCGTGCGCACGGGCAACCCGTTCTTCTACGAGCAGGCGGGCGAGCGCTTCGGCTTCGGGCCGCCGGCGTTCCAGCAGGAGATGATGGAGAAGGTTCGAGCAGGACAGCCTTTATGGTGAGCGGGTGATGGACACGAAAGTCAAGGACAAGACGGAGTCGCACTATCACAGCAAGAAAGACCGTGTGTTCGTGCGCGGCATCCAGGGGCAGTACAGCCTGAAGGACGAGCTGAAGCGCCTGCGCTCGATGCCGCGGGTGCGCAAGGGCAGGGAGCTGAAGTTCGTCGACGGCCCGCAGACCTACAGCCGGCACTACGTCGAGCCGAAGGACGGCATCTCGCAGATGTTCCACCTGCATCTCGAGGAGTACGCGCCGGGCGGCAAGTCGCAGAAGCACGGGCACGTGAACGAGGCCGCGTTTTATATTCTCGATGGGAAAGGATATGAAATTCACGACGGCGTGCGCTACGACTGGAAGGCGGGCGACGTCGCGATCGTGCACAACAACTGCGTGCACCAGCACTTCAACGCGAGCCCCGACAGGCCGGCGCGCGCGCTGGTGATCAAGACCAAGCCGATGTTCATGTTCATGAACATGCTGTTCCAGCAGCTCGTCGAGCCGCGGCCCACCGAGCCCGCGCCGGGCGCCGAAGGCTACCGCGTCCGCGAAGCGGAGCAGAACTTCAATCACGAGGAATGACCATGGCATGGGACGAGTCAAGGGCCTGGAAAAAAGGCCGCAACCATCAGAAGCTCTACCAGGCGCTGCTCGACGACGCCGCCACCGCGCCGGCGAGAAACGCCAAGCGCAAGAAGATCGTGCACCCGGAAGACATGCCGTGGGAAATGGCGCGCCAGGGTCTGCTCAAGCACCTCATCAACGAGGGCATGAACACGCGCATGGAGACGGTCGACGCCTACATGCAGATCATTCCGCCGGGCAGCCGCTCGGGCAAGCACCGCCACCTCGCCGAGGAGTGCCTATACGTCCTCGAGGGCCGCGGCTACGACCTGCACCAGGACTGCGACGTCGAGATCACCGACACCTATCACTGGAAGCCGCAGGCCGAGGTGAAGCGCTACGAGTGGGAGGCGGGCGACGTGATCTACATTCCGCCCAATACCATCCACCAGCACTTCAACGCGAGCCCGGACAAGCCGGTGCGCCTCATCTCGGCGACCAACCGCATCTACAAGGCCTGCGGGCTGAACGACCTCGAGCAGATCGAGGACGCGCCCGAATACGATCCGAAGCTGGTCCTCACCGCCGAGCTGGCGGAACAGTACTTGAAAATGAAAAGCAAGGTGCCGGCTTGAGCAGCGTTGCGGGCACCCCGGACGAAAGTTCTCGAAAGCAGGCGCGGCCGGTCCATGCCTGGCGCGAGCTGTGGCTGATCACCATCGGCCACGGCCTCACGCACTGGTACCCCGCGACCTTCTACCTGCTGCTGCCCCTGATCGGCCACGAGCTCGGCCTCACGTACAGCCAGATCGGCCTGATCATGACCTGCCAGTACGTCGCCTCGGCGATCGCCAACGTGCCCGGCGGCATCCTGGTCGACACCGTGGGGCGCAAAGGCCTGCTCATGGCGGTGTCGCTCTTCTGGGTCGGCTTCCCGTACCTGCTCATCAGCTTCACGCACAGCTACGCGATGCTGCTCCTCTGCATCGGGCTGGTCGGCTTCGGCAACAGCCTCTGGCATCCGACCGCGATTCCGACGCTCGGCAGCCGCTATCCCGACCGCAAGGGCCTGGTGCTCTCGCTGCACGGCATGGGCGGCAACGTCGGCGATGCGATCGCGCCGGTCGTGATCGGCGCCTCGCTGGCCTACTTTTCGTGGCGCCAGGTGGTGGTGATGAACGTCGCGCCGGGGCTCGTCGTTGCGGCGCTGATGTTGGCCTTCCTCGGCACGATGCGCCTGGGCGCGAAGAAGCACCAGCACGAAGGGCAGTCGTTCGCCGAATACGTCAAGGGCTTGCGGCTGCTGTTCGCGAACCGTTCGCTGATCCTGCTCTCCACCGGCTCGTCGTTCCGCACCATGACGCAGACGGCGCTGCTCACCTTCCTGCCCGTCTATCTCGCGAACGCCATGGGTTATTCGCCGGCCGTGGTCGGCGCGTGCCTGTTCGCGCTGCAGGCGGCAGGCTTCGCCGCCGCGCCGGTGGCCGGGCATCTCTCGGACCGCATGGGACGCAAGAACATCCTCATGAGCGCGATGCTCTCCAGCGCAGTGGTGCTCGTGCTGATGGCGGTCATGGGCGGCTCGCCGGTGTTCGTCGCGCTGGTCGCCGTGCTCGGCTTCTTCCTCTACGCCACGCGCCCGGTCATCCAGGCGTGGCTGCTCGACTCGACGCCGAAGAACATGGGCGGCTCGAGCATCGGCGTGCTGTTCGGCGCGCAGGCGGTCGGCGCCTCGCTCGGGCCGCTCTTCGGCGGCATGGTGGCCGACCGCTGGGGGCTGCTCGCCACGTTCTACTTCCTGGCGTTCACCATCGTCATCGCCAACCTGCTGGTGTTCTGGATCCCGAAGGTCGACGCGCCCGCGGCGGGCTCGGCCGCTTGAGAGCCGCCGGCCTGCTCGCGCTTTTCTTCGCCCTCGCGGCGCACGCGGCAGAGGTGACGGTCATCCGGCCCAAGCCGTTCATCGCGGCCGACGATACCTACTACGTGATCCCCGAGGCCGGGACGCCGCTCGACATCGACTCGCGCGAGCACGTGCGCTTCAGCGCGCCGCCGGGCAAGCATGTCCTCGCCGTGCACTGTCCCAAGGCCAACTCGCGCACTTACGCGGAAGCGAAGCGCGAGTACGAGCTGGGCGCCGCGCCGGCCTACTTCGTGATCGAGCCGAAGTTCGACTGCGTGAGCATCGAGCCGGTCGACGCGCGCACTGCGGCCGGTTTGATCGCCAGCAGCAGCCTGCATCCCGCCGACCGCAGGAGCACCTACGAAGGCGGCACCGTGCTCGCCGCAGCGGCGGTCGAGACGCGCGAGACCGACCTCGCGCCGAAGGAATCCGCGGGGAGCGAAATCGCGGCGGCCACCGCCGCCTGGGTGGACGCGTTCAACAGCCGCGATCCCGCGCGCATCGTCGCGCTCTACGAGTCCGACGCCGTGCTGATCGGCACGAGCGCGAAGAAGCCTGCGGCCGGCAGCGCCGCGATCGCCGCCTATTTCGCGGACGCACCGAAGCGGCCCATGGATAGAGTCGCGCTTGGCGAGCACACGGTACGCGTGTACGGCGACGTGGCGATCGACAGCGGCCTCTACAACTTCTTCCAGGTGAGCGACGGCAAATCGACGCTCGTGCCCGGACGCTACACCTTCGTCTACCGGAAGCACGACGGCAAATGGCGGATCGTGGAGCACCACTCGTCGCGCGTCCCTTGAGGCTTCACGAGGGGGACGAGCCCCACTTCCACGACTGGTCCCCGGAAGCGCGCGAGACGCTGGCGCGGGCGATCTGGAAAGCCGAGAACGTCGAGCTCACCACGGTCGGCATCGACATCGGCAGCTCCACCTCGCATTTGATGTTCTCCCGGGTGCACCTGCAGCGAAAGACGCAGCTGCTCTCCAGCGAGTTCGTGGTAGTCGGCCGGGAGACTCTCTGGCGCTCGCCGATCGTCTTCACGCCGTTCCTGCCCGGCTTCACCATCGACGCGGCGCAACTCGGCGAGTTCATCGCCTCGGCCTACCGCGCGGCGGGCGTCGCGGCGGAGTCGATCGACAGCGGCGCGGTCATCCTTACCGGCGAGGCGATCAAGCGGCGCAACGCCGAGGCGATCGCGCGGCTTTTCGCCGCGCAGGCCGGCAAGTTCGTCTGCGCCTCGGCGGGACACCACATGGAATGCGTCCTCGCCGCGCACGGCGCGGGCGCGACGGCGATCTCGCGCCAGACGCATCGCCCCGTGCTCAACGTCGACGTCGGCGGCGGCACGAGCAAGCTCGCGCTGATCGAGAACGGCGAGATCCGCAGCACCTGCGCGATCGCGGTGGGCGGGCGCCTGATCGTGCAGGACGCCGAGGGCCGGCTCACGCGCGTCGAGGAGCCGGCGCGCCAGGCGGCGCACAGCCTGGGAGTCGAGTTGACCTTGGGAAAAACCGTTCCAGAGCATGAGAGGCAAAGGCTAGTGGATGCGCTGGCCGCGGCGCTTCTCGAGGTCATTCAGGGAAAACCGCCGCAAGACCTAGCGAAAGCGCTGCTGCTCACCGAGCCGCTGCAGCGCACGGTCGAGCCGCACTTTCTCACCTTCACCGGCGGCGTCTCCGAGTACCTCTTCGGCCGGGAGACGCGGACGTTCGGCGACATCGCGCAGCCGCTCGCGCAGCGCATGGCCGAGGCGCTCGCCGGCACGGGCAAGCTCATGGATCCCGGGCAGGGCATCCGCGCCACGGTGATCGGTGCATCGCAATTCACCGTGCAGCTTTCCGGCAAGACGATCCATCTTTCGCCGCGCGCCCGGCTGCCGCTGCGCAACGTCCCGGTGGTCTTCCCCGAGCTGCATCTGGACCGGCATTTCGACGCGGCATCGGTCGCCGCCGCAGTACGGCTCGCGCTGGGCAAGCTCGAGCGCGAAGACGGCGAGGCGGTGGCGATCGGCATCCGCTGGCACGGCGAGCCGTACTATCAGCGGCTGCGCGAGCTCGCCGCGGGCGTAGCGCAGGGCGCGCCGGCGCGCGCGCCGCTCATCCTGATGGTGGACCGCGACGTCGGGCGGCTGCTCGGCCATATTCTCGAGCACGAGATCGGCGTCGCGCCGGGCGTCATCTCGATCGACGGCGTGCAGCTGCGCGAGCTCGACTACGTCGACATCGGCGAGCTGATCGAGGCGAGCGAGGTGGTCCCGGTGGTGATCAAATCCTTGCTCTTTCCGGTGCATTGAGGAGGGGAATGCCATGAATGCAGGCCTGGCGCCGCGCATCGGCGTCGATTCGTATCTCGACTGGCTGAAGAACGAGCGCATCCCGGTGGTCGAGGATTTCGGCGTGCACCTGCCCGAGGTCGAGACCCGTCCGTGGGCGCGCTACGGCGTCGGCGGCGCGGCCGTGCACCTGAAGGGGCGCGGCGACTTCGTCTCGATGTTCGTGCTGGACCTCGCGCCCGGCGCGGCGAGCGAGCCGCAGCGGCACCTCTACGAGGAGGTGATCTACGTGCTCTCGGGGCGGGGCAGCACGACCATCGAGACCGCCGACGGGCGCACGCACGGCTTCGAATGGGGGCCGCGCAGCCTTTTCGCCATCCCGCTCAATACGAAGTACCGCCACTTCAACGGCAGCGGCGCCGAGCGCGCGCGCCTCGCCGTGACCACCAACCTGCCGGCGGTGCTCAACATGTTCCACCACGAGGCGTTCGTGTTCGACAACCCGTTCCGCTTCGACGACCGGCTGGGGCAGCAGAAGTACTTTGCCGGCGAGGGCGACTTCATCCCGGTGCGTCCGGGACAGCACATGTGGGAATCCAACTTTGTGCCCGACCTCGCGGCGATCGACCTCAAGGGCTGGGACGAGCGCGGCAAGGGCTCGAAGAACATCATGTTCATCCTCGCCGACGGGACCATGCACGCGCACATCTCCGAGATGCAGCCGGGGAGCTACAAGAAAGCGCACCGCCACGGACCGGATTTCCACGTCATGTGCGTCACCGGGCACGGCTACTCGCTGCTCTGGTACGAGGGCGAGGCCGACTTCCGCCAGGTGCGCTGGCGGCACGGCACGGTGTTCGCCCCGCCCGACCGCATTTTCCACCAGCACTTCAACACGAGCGACAAACCCTCGCGCTACCTCGCCACCGCCTTCGGCAGCCTGCGCTACCCGTTCACCGAGTCCAAGCGGCGCGCCCTTATCGGTTCCGGCGAGGGCGCGCAGGGCGCAGTGGCGGTGAGCGTCAAGCTGGGCGGCGACCAGATCGAGTTCGAGGACCAGTCGCCGCGCGTCGAGGCGCTCTACCGCGAGGAGCTCGCGCAAGCGACGAATGCTGCCTCTTGAGCCACGCCTGCGCGAGATCGTCGCGCAGGACTATCCGCGCTTCTCCGACGCCGAATATCGCCGCCGCCACGCGGCCCTCGCGGAGGTGATGGCGAAGCACGACGTCGATCACCTTCTCGTCGTCACCGACCATCGCTCGGGCAATGCGCCGCAATGGGTCACCGGCTGGCCGGGCACCGTTGAGGCCTACGTAATCTTCCGCCCGGCCGAGGCAATGGCGATGCACGTCGAGTGGTTCAACCACTTCCCGCTGGCGAGGAAGCTGGCGCGCGGCATCGATGTGAGATGGGGAGAGCACCGTGGCCTGGCGTTGACGATCGCGGAATTGAAGAAGAGAGGCGCGAAGCGCATCGGCCTGATCGGCCCGCTCGTTTCCCGCAAGCAGCGCGAGCTGGAAAAGGAATTTGCCGTCGTCGAGTGCGACGCCGACTACGTGCGCCTGCGCCTGATCAAGTCCGAGGAGGAGATCGACTGGCTGAGGATCGGCGCCGCGTTCAGCGACGCAGGCTTGGAAGCATTGCTGAAGGGAACCCGTCCTGGACTTTCTGAAAGAGAGCTCGGCAATCTGGTCGAGCGCGCCTACGTCGGCGAGGGCGGCACCACCTTCATCCATTACATCGGCGTCACCGCGATGGCGAAGCCGCAGCTCTTCGTGCCGCCGCAGTTCCATTCGTCGCGCCGCGTCGAGCCGGGCGACGTGGTGTTCTGCGAGCTGTCCGGCTCGTTCTGGGACTATTCCGGGCAGGTGCTGCGCACCTTCAGCGTCGGCGCCGAGCCGACGCCGCTCTATCGCGCGCTGCACGAGACGGCGGAAGCGGCGTTCGACGCCGTGACCGGCGTCCTCCGGCACGGCACGACGATGGAGCAGATCCTCGCCGCCGCGGACCTGATCGAGGAGCGCGGCTTCACCGTTTGCGACGACCTGATGCACGGCTTCGGCGGCGGCTACTTTCCGCCGATCCTCGGCACGCGCAGCCGGCCGGCCGGCCCGCTGCCGAAGATGACCCTCGAGGAGAACATGACGGTGGTGGTGCAGCCGAACGTCATCTCCCGGGAGCAGCCGGCGGGGGTACAGGTCGGCGAGCTGGTGCGCGTGACGAAGAGCGGCTGCGAGCGGCTGCACCGGGCGCCGCGGGGGTTCTTCCGCGCATGAATCCCGTGGTCGTCGTGGGGGCCGGCCCGGTCGGCCTGACCGTTGCGCTCTCGCTCGCGCACCAGGGTGTGCCGGTGCGCGTGCTCGAATCCGAGCCTGCGCTCACCGTGGATCATCGCGCCGGCTCGTTTCATCCGCCGACGCTGGAGATGCTCGCGCCCTTCGGCGTCACCGATGCGATGCACCAGATCGGGCTCAAGGTGCCGCGCTGGCAGATCCGCGACCGGCGCCAGGGCGTGATCGTCGAGTGGGACCTCGACCTGATCTCCGACCTCACGCGTTATCCGTACCGGTTCCATCTCGAGCAGTTCAAGCTGACACCGATCCTGCTGGAGAAGCTGAGGGCATTCCGGCACGCCCGCGTGCAGTTCTCGACGCAGCTGCTCGATGCCGCGCCGCACGGCGAATCGCTCACGGTGAAGACGAGCGCCGGGACGCACGAGACGAGCTGGCTCATCGGCTGCGACGGCGGGCGCAGCACCGTGCGCCGACTGATGGGAACGGAGTTCGAAGGATTCACCTGGCCGGAGCGCTTCATGGTGATCAGCACGCCGCAGGATTTCCACCAGCACGGCTTCGCCTCCAACGCCTACGTCGCCGACCCTCAGGAATGGGCGGCGGTGTTCCACATGCCCGGGCTCTGGCGGCTCGCCTTCCCCGTGCACGCGCACGAGGACGAGGCCGAAGTGCTCGCCGGCGACGCGATCGAGGCGCGCATGCAGCGCTTCGCGCGGCGCGCGGGCCGCTACGAGGTGCTGCAGAAGGGCATCTACCGCGTGCACCAGCGCGTCGCCAAGGAATGGCGCGCCGGGAGGCTGATCCTCGCCGGCGACGCCGCGCACCTCAACAATCCGCTCGGCGCCTTCGGCCTGAACGGCGGCCTGCACGACGCGGTGCTGCTCGGCGAATACCTCGGCAGGGTGTGGCGCCGCGAGGCGCCAGAGAGCCTGCTCGACCTCTACGTCAAGAAGCGCCGCACCGCCAACGTCGAGTTCGTGCAGACCCAGTCGATCGGCAACAAGCGCATGCTCGAGGAAGCCGACCCGGCGAAGCGCGAGCAGACCTTCGCCGAGCTGCGCCGCATCGCCGCCGACCGCAACGCCGCGCGCGACTTTCTCATCCGCTCGTCGATGATCTGGAGCGTGCGCCGCGCCGCCGAGGTGCGCTAGATTCGGGGACGGAGCCCGAATTCGGGGCCAGGACCGTAATTGCTTATTCAGCCGGCGCTGATCTCGACCTTGTCGGGGTAGAAGGCGAGGTACTCGCGGATTGCCGTCATCTCGTCGAAAGGCCGCTCGTAGCTCCACACCGCATCGCGCGGCCCGCTTTTCAGCGAGAAGTACGACGCATCGCCTTTGAACGGACAGTGCGTGCTGTGGGTGGAGCGCTCCAGGCGATCCATCTTCACGTCATTGCGCGGAAAGTAGTAGACGACCGGGTAATCGCCTTCCTTCATCGCCAGGGCGGCCCGTGTGTCGGCTATTTCTTGGCCCTTATACGACACCCGGATGCGCGTGGCGGCGGGCGATACGTCGATGCGATAGTCGGGACGCTTCTTGAATCCCGGTGATGGATTGCCGCTCATCGTTGGCTCCTCGAAATTACGATCCTGACCCCGAATTCAGAGCATCGCCGAGCCGCCGTCGACCACCATCGTCTGGCCGGTCATGAAGGCCGCGTCCTCGCTCGCGAGGAAGCTCACCGCGCCGACCAGGTCCTCGGGCTTTTCGTCGCGCGGGATGGCGCGGGTCTGGCGTGTGCGTTCCCCTTGGCGGACATGCGCTTCGATGCGCGCGACGTTCTCCGAGAGGGTGAAGCCGGGGGCGAGCGCGTTGACGGTGATGCCGTCCTTGCCGAGCTCGCGCGCGAGGCCGCGCGTCATGGCGATGACGGCGCCTTTGCTCGCGATGTAGTGCAGGAAGAGCGGCACGCCCTTGAGCGGCGCTCCGGAGGCGAGATTGATGATGCGGCCATAGCCGCCGCGCCGCATGTGCGGCACGCAGGCGCGGCAGCAGAGGAAGACGCCGAGCGTGTTCACCTCCATTACCTTGCGCCACTCGTCGGCCGGGATCTGCTCGAACGGGCGCAGCTCGAGAGCGCTGAAGATCGCCGCGTTGTTGACCAGGATGTCGAGCCGGCCGAACGCCTTCGCCGTTTCCGCGGCCATGCGCTCGACCTGCTTTTCCGACGCCACGTCCACTTCCAGTCCGAGCGTGCGGCTCCCCGTGGCCTGCGCGATCGCCGCGGCGGCGGTGTCGAAATTGCGCAGGTCGGCGACGACGACCGACGCGCCGTCCTGTGCGAGCCGGGTGGCGAGAGCTTTTCCGATGCCGCTGCCGGCGCCGGTCACCAGGGCGACCTTGCCTTTCAATCGGGAATCCATACCACCTCTTCGTAGGGCACGTCACGCGAAAGCAATCCGAGCTCGCGCGCAAATTGATTCATCGAGCGCACCGTGAGCTGCGAGATGCCGTGCTGGTAATAGGGAGCATCGCGGCGAATAAGGTCGGCGATGAGCGACGCCTCGGCCGCGGGAAAGAGCTTGCGGCCGATCGCGGTCGCGCGTCCGGGATCTTCCTTCAGGGCGCGCTGCGCTTTGGTGACGGCCTGTATTGCAGAAAGAGCGAGCTCCGGCCGCTCGCGGATCGTCTGCTCGGTGCAGACGAGCGCCGGGAAGGTGTATCCCTTCACCTCGGGCGAGCCTTCGCGCCTCGCGTCCAGAATCACCGTGCCGATCCCCTGGCGCTCGGCCACTTGCGCGCCCATCCCGTTCGCCCAGAAGGCGTCGATCTTGCGCTCCTCGAGCGCCTTGGCCGCCATGAGGCCGAACGACGCCTTGTCGCCCGCCACGCCCGGAACCGGTCCGATGGTCACGTCGCGCTGCGGATCGATGCCCGCGCGCGCCAGCATCTGGCGCAATCCGTCGACCGGGCCCGGAGCGGCGCCGATGCGCAGCCCGCGCACCACGCCGAGCTCGCCTCGCTTCGCGTTTAGATCCTTCCTCACGACCAGGAACCAGTACATGCGCTGCGCAAGCGCGCAGAGCAGCCTCGCGCCTTGCCAGTCCTTGAACGCATACAGCGCCGCATGCGCTGCGCCGCCGACGAAATCGAGGCGCCCCGCGCGCAGCTCCTCGTAGGTCTTCGTCACCGGGTAGAGCAGCTCGAGCGTCGCGCCGGGCAGGAAGCCCATCTCCACGGCCGCGATGGCCGGAAAGTAGGACGGCGAAATCAGATCGGGGATCGCCACGCGGAGCGCCATGGGGTCGTCGCGAATCGAAAAGGCAGGCCAGTATAATCGCCGCTCCT
>DASQYN010000598.1:0-2338 GCA_035639215.1 Burkholderiales bacterium | reverse complement strand
GTCGAACATGTGCACGCGCACGAGCCGCGCTTCGCCTTTCGGGTCGTCGTTGAAGTGCTGGTGCCAGAGGAAATGGTCGACGATGATCAGGTCGCCTTTCTGCCAGCGGTAGTGCTCGCCCTGGTCGGGCGCGGTGCCCATGAAGCTGTGGCCGTGCCCCTCGACGACGTAGAGCCAGGCCTCGCCCGGATGGCGGTGCAGCGACTGCGTCTTGCCCGGCGCGAACTGGATCATCACCTGCGTGATGCCCGAAGCCTGGCTGCCGATCGCGCGGTCGACGAGGAACTTGGTGCGCGTGCCGCGCGGCGTGGCGAGAAGATCCTGCTCGTCGTAGGGCGTATGGATTCGCCCGCTTCTCCTCTTCCTCAATTCATTGGACACGCGGCGCAGGCGCCGGGCATAGGGGTCGTCGCCGGCCGAACCCTCGGTGGACTGCGGCGGCGGCGGCAACTGCGAGAACGGCGTGTGCCCGCGGTCCTCGAGCACGTCCATGCCGAGCGTCCAGAGCATCGGCTCGGCGGAATAGCTCATGAAGCGCGCGCGCTTCTTTCCCTCGTTGCCGTGCCGGTGCCAGCTCCAGGCGGGAATATGGATCGCGTCCCAGGGCTTCCAGTCGTAGCGCTTGCCGTCGATCTCGCTCCAGCCCGCGCCTTCGACGATGAAGAGCTGCGCGTCCCACGAGTGGCGATGGATCGTCGTCACGGCGCCCGGATCGACCTCGTGCACCAGCGCATCGAGCGTGCGCGTGGGCGAGTCGCCGTCGGCGCCCATATAGACGCCGGTGCGCATGCCGCGCGCGGTCGGCTGCAGCTTCACGTCCTCGCGGCGCACCACGGTGTGGCGGTGCTTGCGCCAGTCCTCGAGGAACTCGGCGCGGCGCTTCTTCTGGATGTGATAGTGCGTGACCGCCGTGGTGGTTTTCGTGCTCATGTTCTGTATAGAAGAACCGTGTTCCGCGGCAGGCCAGTTCACCATAGAATCGCGGCGGGCGTCAATCAACGCCCGCGAGGAGAAAATGACCCCGGCAGTCGATGCGCTAGGACTTGCGGCGCTCGTATTCGCGCTCGGCGTGAGGCACGGCTTCGATCCCGATCACCTGGTCGCGATCGACGGCTTCACGCGCTCCTCCGCGCGCAGCGCGGCCGGCGTGGCGCGCTGGGCCGGGTTGTATTTCTCGCTCGGCCACGGCGCGATCGTCACGCTGATCGGGCTCGCGGTCGCGCTCTACGCGCAGGAATGGCAGGCGCCGGCATGGCTGGAGCCGCTCGGCTGGGCAATCTCCATAGGCGTCCTCGGCGTCCTGGGCATCGCCAACCTGCTCTCGGTGTGGCGCGCGCCGGCCGACGCGATGGTCGTGCCGGTCGCGCTGCGAGGCCGCTGGTTCAGGGAGCGCTTCGCGGGAACGAGCCACCCGATGATGATCGCCGCGGTGGGCGCGGCGTTCGCGCTTTCCTTCGACACGGTGAGCCATGCGGTGGTCTTCTCGCTCACCGGCGCCAGCGCCGCGGGCTGGCTCTTCGCGCTCGTCCTCGGGCTCGTCTTCACCGCCGGCATGGTGCTCACCGACGCGCTGAACGGCTGGTGGGTGGCGCGCATGGTGCTGCGCGCGGACCGCAAAGCGGCGGCGGCGTCGCGCTGGATGAGCCTCGTCATCGGCGCGCTCTGCCTCGCCATCGCGGCGAGCGGCCTTGCCCGCCTGGCGCTGCCCGGCCTCGACCATGTCATGGCCCTCTATGCGCCGGTGGTGGGCGCCGCGACCTTCCTCGTCGTGCTCGCGGCCTATCGCAAGGCGGCGTTCCGCTAGTGCAGCAGGCCGCCAAAGCCGCCAAGGCGCGGCTCTCGTCGGTGGCGAACTCGATCCGCCTGCTCACCTCGTTCTCGGGCGACGAGGACGAGATCGCGATCACCACGCTCGCCCAGCGCCTCGGGCTCGCGAAGAGCACTGTGCACCGCCTCGCGAGCACGCTCACCGCGTCGGGCTTTCTCGAGCAGAACCGCGACACGGGCCGCTACCGGCTCGGCGTCGCGCTGTTCGAGCTGGGCGCGCTGGTGCGCCGGCGCATGGACGTGGCGAACGAGGCGCGGCCGCACCTGCGCGAGCTGCTCGAGAAGACGGGCGAGACGGTGCAGCTCGGCATCGTCGACCACTACAGCGTGCTCTACGTCTACGAGATGGAGAGCCGCCGCGCCATCCGCATGGCGGCGGCGGTCGGCGCGCGTGCTCCTTTGCATTGCACGGCGGTGGGCAAGGTGCTGCTCGCGTTCCAGCCGGTCGACTACATCCGCGAGACGCTCGAGCGCGGCCTCACCGCGTTCACCGACAACACGATCGTCCGGC
>DASQYN010000597.1:0-8092 GCA_035639215.1 Burkholderiales bacterium | reverse complement strand
CTCGTTCTCCAGCGCGATGAAATGATGCACCTGGCCCGGCATCGGCCCGAAACCGCCCATCTGCCACATCAGCCACTCATAGACCGGGATGCGGTCGATCAGCGGCCCGGGCAGGAACTTGCCGGTCTTCTCGCCGAGATAGAGCAGGATGGCGCCGGATTCGAACACGCTGACGCGCTTGCCGTCGGGGCCGTCCGGATCGACGATCGCCGGGATCTTGTTGTTCGGGCTGATCGCCAGGAACCCGGGGGCGAACTGCTCGCCGGCGGCAATGTCGACCGGGTGCACGCGGTACGCCAGCTCGCACTCCTCGAGCATGATGTGGACCTTGTGCCCGTTGGGCGTCGGCCAGGTGTAGAGGTCGATCATAGTTTGACGAGCTGCTTTCCGAAGTTTTTGCCCTGGAGAAGGTCGATCAGCCCGCGCGGCGCGTTCTCCAGCCCCTGCACCACCGACTCGCGGTATTTCAGCCTGCCCTGGGCGAGATGGCCGGCGAGCGCGGCGAGCGCTTCGCCGTAGCGATCCTTCCAGTCGAAGACGATCATGCCCTGCATGCGGATGCGCTGCGTGAGCACATAGCGCAGGTTCTTCATGCCGTAGGGCTCGGTGACGTTGTATTGCGAGATCATTCCGCAGACGACGATGCGCGAGAAGAGATTCATGTGCGCGAGGATCGTGTCGAGCATCTCGCCACCGACGTTCTCGAAGTAGACGTCGATGCCTTTCGGACAGCCGCGCTGCAGCGCCTCGTGCAGATTCCCGGACTTGTAGTCCAGGCAGGCATCGAAGCCCAGCTCGCGCGTCACGTGATCGCACTTCTCGCGCCCGCCGGCGATGCCGACGGCGCGCGCGCCGGCGATCTTCGCGAGCTGGCCGACGACGCTGCCCACCGCGCCGGAGGCGGCGGAGATGACGACCGTCTCGCCGGCTTTCGGCTGGCCGATCTCCCGCAGGCCGAAGTACGCCGTCATGCCGGGCATGCCGAGGATGCCGAGGTAATAGCTGAGCGGCACGCCGCGCTCTTCGAGCTTGATGGCTTCTTTCGTGGCGCCGTAGAGCTGCCAGCCGAGCTGGGTGAGCACCTTGTCGCCGGGCTTGAGCCTCGCGTCGCGCGACTCGACCACCTCGCCCACCGTCTGCCCCACCATCACCTCGCCGATGCCGACGCCCTTCACGTAGCTCTTCGCCGTGCTGATGCGGCCGCGCATGTACGGGTCGAGCGAGAGCCACAGGTTCTTCACCAGCACCTCGCCTTGCGCGGGCTTCGGCACGGGCGCCTGCTCGAGGCGGAAATCGGCTTCGCTCACCCAGCCGGTGGGATGGCTGGCGAGCACGACTCGCGGGTTATTCATAGCGCTGCAAAGCGCGCGAGGTGCGTATCGGCGTCGCCGAACTCGGTGGCGAGCATGGTGAGCCGGCGGAAGGTATGGCTCACCTTCAGCTCCTCGCTCATCCCCATGCCGCCGTGCAGCTGCACCGATTCCTGGCTGATGCGGCGCGCCGCGTCGGCGATCTTGATCTTCGCCGACGAGACCGCGCGCTGGCGCTCGCGCGCGCTCTCGGACTGGTCGACCTTCGAGCAGGCGAGGCAGGCCATGGAGCGCGCCTGCTCGGCCTCGATGAAGAGATCGACGATGCGATGCTGCAGCGCCTGGAAGGTGCCGATCGGCACGCCGAACTGCTTGCGCGTCTTCAGGTACTCGAGCGTCGTGTCGCAGGCGAACTTCATCGCCCCGACCGCCTCGGCGCAGGCGAGCGCGGCGCCGAAGTCGAACGCTTCCTCGATGAGCTCGAGGCCGCCCTTCAGCTTCTCGGCCGGCGCGCCGTTGAAGACGAGATCGGCGGCGAGCCGCTCGTCGAGCGTGCGATAGGCCTGCAGCTCGGGCCGCTCGGCGAGATAGAGGCCGATGCCGTCGGCGCCGTGCGCGGACACGACGATCTTGTCCGCCGCGGGAGCGCCGACGACCGCCGCCTTGCCGCCCTTCAGCCGGCCGTTGTCGAAGGAAGCGTGAACCGACTCGATGCGGTAGCGCGCGCCTTTCTCGGTGTGCGCGAACGCGAGCTTCAGCCGGCCTTCCGCCACCGCCGGCAGGATCGCCTGCTTTTGCGCGTCCGATCCGGCGCGCGCGACGAGACGCGCCGCGAGGACCGTCGGCACGTAAGGCTCGACGACGAGCGCCTCGCCGAACGCCTCGATCACGCCCATGAGATCCACCGCGCCGCCGCCGAAGCCGCCCTGCTCGGCGGGCACGGCGAGCCCGGTGAGCCCCATCTCGGCGAACTGCGCCCACGCCTCCGCGCTCCAGCCGGCGCCCGCGACGATCTTCTTGCGCGACTCGAAGTCGTACGCCTTGCCGAGATAGCGCCGCACCGAGTCGGCGAGCAGCTGCTGCTCTTCGTTGTAGTCGAAATTCATCGCTACAGCCCCAGGGTCATCTTGGCGATGATGTTGCGCTGGATCTCGTTCGATCCGGCGTAGATCGTCGTCTTGCGCATGCTGAGATAGCGCTTGCGGATCGCCTGCGCGAGCGGGTCGTTGGCCGCGGGATCGGTCGCCTCCATCATCAGCTCGGTGAGCCCCTGCTGGATCTCGGTGCCCCTGATCTTCAGCATCGACACGTCGGCGCCCGGCGGCTGGCCGGTGCGGCGCATGCGGTCGAGGAAGCGCAGGTTGGTGATCTCGAGCGCGGTCAGCTCGACCTCCAGGCGCGACAGCCGGTCGCGGAATCTCACGTCTTCTCTCAGATGAGAAGAAAATTCCTTGAGCCGCGCGAGCTGCCGCTTCGACTCGCCGACGCGCCCGGTGTTCATGCGCTCGTAGCCGAGGAGGAACTTGGCCACCGTCCAGCCCTTGCCTTCCTCGAAGACCAGGTTCTCGACAGGCACCTTCACGTCGTCGAAGAACACCTCGTTCACCTCGTGCGCGCCGTCCATGAGAATGAGCGGCCGCACGGTGATGCCCGGCGTCTTCATGTCGATCAGCAGGAACGAGATGCCTTCCTGGCGCTTGCCCGCCGCCGCATCGGTTCGCACCAGGCAGAAGATCCAGTCGGCATAGTGGCCGAGCGTGGTCCAGATCTTCTGCCCGTTGACCACGTAGTGGTCGCCCTGGCGAACGGCTTTCGTCTTGAGCGAAGCGAGATCGCTTCCCGATCCCGGCTCGGAATAGCCCTGGCACCAGAAGTCCTCGCCCTGGTAGATGCGCGGCAGGAAGCGCTTCTTCTGCGCCTCGCTGCCGAAGCGCAGCAGCACCGGCGCGCACATCGTCAGGCCGAAAGGAATGAGCGGCGGGGCGCCGGCGAAGCCGAGCTCCTCCTCGAAGAGGTAGCGCTGCACCACGTTCCAGCCGGTGCCGCCCCACTCCTTCGGCCAGGCGGGCGCGACCCAGCCCTGCTTCGCCAGGAGCTTGTGCCAGCGCAGCAGATCGTCCTTCGAGAGGTGCGCATAGCGCTCGCCCTTCTCGCGCAGGTCGGCAGGCAGGTTGGCGCGCAGCCAGGCGCGCACTTCGTCGCGGAAAGCGAGCTCTTCGCCCGAGTAGTTGAGATCCATGGGGGAGGAAAATTCTACCGCTAGAGGATGCTCACGCCGCCGTCGGCGACGATGACCTGGCCGGTGACGAACGCCGCCGCGTCGGAGGCGAGGAACACCGCGACGCCGCCGATGTCGCGCGGTTCGCCCAGCCTGCGCAGCGGCGTCGCGGCGAGGCGCTCGGCGCGGCGGGCCTCGTCCTCCCAGAGCGCGCGCGCGAACTCGGTTTTCACGAGCCCCGGGGCGATGGCGTTGACCCGCACGTTCTTCGGCCCCCATTCGGCGGCGAGGTTGCGCACCAGGTGGTGTCCCGCCGCCTTCGACATGCCGTAGGCGCCGATCACCGTGTTGGCGAGCAGGCCGCCGATCGAGCCGACGAGGATGAAGCTCCCCCCGTTCTTCATTCCCGGAAGCGTCATCGCCGCAAGCCAGAGCACGCTCTTCACGTTGTTCGCGATGATCTTGTCGAACGCCTCGTCGGAGATGCCGGTGAGCGGGCCGTAATACGGGTTGGAAGCCGCGTTCGCGACCACGATGTCGATGCCGCCCCATTTGCCGAGCGTCGCGCCGACGAAGGACTGCAGGTCCTCCTTGCGCGAGACGTTGCACGGCTGGGCCAGCACCTCGAAGCCGCTTTCCCGGAATTCCTGCTCGACCGCCCGGCATGCCTCGGCCTTGCGGCTCGACACGGCGACTCTGGCGCCGGCGCGCGCCAGCTCCTCGGCGATCGATTTGCCGATGCCGCGCGTCGCGCCGGTGACGAGGGCGACTTTGCCGTGGAGATCGAAGAGCGGCGTCACAATGACACGCAAGATTTCACTATGCGAAATATGATATGACTAAGTTGACACGGATGCGGCGCTCGCCAGAATAGCGAAACGCGAAACATCCCGCCGTAACACCCAAGAACCAAGCCAGGAGGAACGAAATCCCATGGGCGCACCCGAACCCGCGGCCCCGCTTTCGCAGCCGGCCGGTGGCTTCAGCTACGAGCACGAAGGCGACCGGCAATTCGCCACGACTCTCGCCCGCGGGCTCGAAGTGCTGCGCTGCTTCACGCCCCTCGAGCCGCTGCTCGGCAACAAGGAAATCTCGCTGCGCACCGGGCTGCCGAAGCCGACCGTCTCGCGCCTCACCTATACGCTCACCAAGCTCGGCTACCTGCGGCACAACATGCGGCTGGGCAAGTACCAGCTCGGCTCGGCGGTGCTGTCGATCGGCTATCCGCTGCTCGCGTCGATGAACGTGCGCCAGGCGGCGCGCCCGGTGATGAAGGAGCTCGCCGACTACTGCAACGGCTCGGTGTCGATGGGGGTGCGCGACCGGCTGAACATGGTCTACGTCGAGTCCTGCCGCAGCGGCAACGGCATCACCACGCTGCCGGACATCGGCACCTCGGTGCCGATCTCGCACTCGGTGATCGGCCGCGCGTTCCTCGCCGCTTGCACGCCCCCGGAGCGCGAGGCGGTGCTCAACCACATGAAGGTCAAAGAGCCCGAGTCCTATCGCAAGCACCGCGCGACCATCGACAAGGCGCTCGAGGACATCCGCGCGCGCGGCTTCTGCGCGAGCGCGGGCGAGCTGAAGCGCGAGGTGCACTCGGTCGGCGTGCCGATGCGCCGCACCGTGGACGGCGAGATCGTCGCCTTCAACTGCGTCGTGCCGGCGTTCATGGTGAAGAAAGGCCAGCTCGAGGAAGACCTCGGGCCGCGCCTGGTCGCGATGGTGCGCAACATCGAGGCTTCGCTGGGTCTTCACTGAGGTCGTTCCTCAACTACTTCAACGAGCTCGACGCCGAGGCGAAGGCCGCCGCGATCACCGCGCTGCGGGTCGTCCTCATCCTCGGCCTCGCGTGGTTGCTGCAGGCGGCCGCGCACCGCCTGATCCGCGTCTTCCGGCGCTACATGGAGGGGAAGGCGCCGAGCCCCGACGAGCAGGCGCGCATCCAGACGCTCGCCCGCGTCTTCCGCAACAGCGCTGCGATCGTCATCGTCATCGTCGCCGGCACGCTGGTGCTCGGCGAGCTCGGCGTCTCGGTGGCGCCGATCCTCGCCACCGCCGGCGTGGCGGGCGTGGCGATCGGCTTCGGCGCGCAGAGCCTGATCAAGGACTACTTCACCGGCTTCTTCCTGCTGCTCGAAGACCAAGTGCGCCAGGGCGACGTCGTCGAGGTGGCCGGGAAAGGCGGCCTGGTCGAGGAAGTGACGCTGCGCTACGTGCGCCTGCGCGACATGGACGGCCACGTGCACTACATCCCGAACGGCGAGATCAAGCTGGTCACCAACCGCACGCGCAGCTACGCGACACCGGTAGTGGACGTCGGCGTGGCCTACCGCGAGGACCTCGACCAGGTGCTCGCGCTGATGCGCGAGACGGCGGCGGCGCTACGCGCCGATGCCCAGTGGAAGGACCGCATCGTCGAGGACCTAGAAGTGATCGGCGTCGACCGCTGGGCGGATTCCGCCGTCGTGCTGCGCGTGCGCTTCAAGGTGGTGCCGCCGATCCAGCAGTGGAACGTGAAGCGCGAATACCTCAAGCGGCTGAAAAAGACGTTCGACGAGCGCGGCATCGAGATTCCGTTCCCGCACCTCACCGTCTATGCCGGGCAGCTCAAGGACGGCTCGGCGCCACCCTTTCATCTCCTCGACGAGACGAAAGCCTCGAAGATCGAGTGAAGGCGGCGCACGCCGTCGGTCAGCGCCGCCGGGCCGGGCTGCAGAATTTCCGCCGACTTGATTTCGTACAGACAATGGTTTTTTACGGCTGGAATTTCGTTCCAGCCAGGCCGTGCCGCAACGCGCTCGGGACGGAACTTCTTGCCGCACCACGAGGCAATCATGATCTGGGGTCGTTGTTGCAGAACGGCCTCGGAGGTCACGATGCGTCCCGAAGCCGCCGGCGAGTGCGACTGCGGGGCGAACACATCCTCGCCGCCGGCGATCTCGATCAGCTCGCTCACCCAGCGGATGGCGCTGATCATCGGCTCGTCCCATTCCTCGAAATAGACCCGCGGCCGGCGTGGCAACGCCTTTGCCGCGCCGCGGATCGATTGCAGATTCACCTCCAATTGCTCGACCAGTCGCTGCCCGCGATCCGCCGCGCCGACCATCGCCGAGAGCGTGAGGATCATCGACAGGATCTCCTCCACCGAGCGCTGGTTGAAGACGAGCACATTGAGCCCTGCTTTCGCCAGGTCGCGCAGGATGTCGGCCTGCAGGTCGGAGAAGCCGATGACGAGATCGGGCTTCAGCTCGAGGATCTGGTCATTCTTTGCGGAAAGAAAAGCCGATACCCGAGGCTTCTCCTTCCGCGCGCGCGGCGGCCGCACCGTGTAGCCGGAGATGCCGACGATGCGGCGCTCCTCGCCGAGGAGATAGAGCGTCTCGGTCGTCTCCTCGGTGAGGCAGACGATGCGCTCGGGATAGCGCGCGGGCATTCGCTATTATGAAAGCCATGGGTCCTCTCGCCGGCATCAAAGTCGTGGAATTCGAAGCCATCGGCCCCGCGCCCTTCGCGGGAATGCTGCTCGCCGACATGGGCGCCGACGTACTGGTCGTCGACCGCCCCGCGGAGTCGGGCCTCGGCCTGGAGCGCAGCCGCTGGTACGACGTCATGATGCGCGGCAAGAGGTCGGTGACGCTCGACTTGAAGTCCGCCTCGGGAAAAGAAGCGGCGCTGCAGCTCGTCGCGCGTGCCGACGTGCTGATCGAGGGCTTCCGGCCCGGCGTCATGGAGCGCCTCGGTCTCGGACCCGACCCGGTTTTCAAAAGGAATGAAAGGATCGTCTATGGCCGGATGACCGGGTGGGGCCAGGAAGGCCCGCTCGCGCCGCGCGCCGGCCACGACATCGACTACATCGCGCTCGCCGGCGTGCTGCATGCGTTCGGCCGCAAAGGCGAGCGGCCGGTGCCGCCGCTCAATCTCATCGGCGACTTCGGCGGCGGCGGCATGCTGCTCGGCTTCGGCGTCGCCTGCGCGCTGCTCGAGGCGAGCCGCTCGGGGCGCGGCCAGGTCATCGACGCGGCGATGGTCGACGGCGCCGCGCTTCTCGCCGCGATGTTCTCCGGGTTCCTGGCCGCCGGCAGCTGGTCGGAAGAGCGCGGCGTCAACATCCTCGATACCGGCGCGCCCTGGTACGACGTGTACGAGACGAAGGACGGCAAGCACGTCGCCATCGGCGCCATCGAGCCGAAGTTCTTCGCCGAGCTGACGCAGAAGCTGCGACTGGACGACTTGCCGGCGCAGAACGACCGCTCGCGCTGGCCGGAAATGCGCCGGCGCTTCAGCGAAGCCTTCCGCTCGAAGACGCGCGACGAATGGGACGCGATCTTCGCAGGCTCGGACGCCTGCTTTGCCCCGGTGCTCGGCTGGCGGGAGGCGCGCGAGCACCCGCACGCGCGCGCGCGCTCCGCTTACGTGCCGGTCGGCCGGGTCGAGCAGCCGGCGCCGGCGCCGCGCTTCTCGCGCACGCCGGGAGAGATCCGCCGCGCGCCGCCCGAGCGCGGCGAAGGCGGCGGCCAAGCGTTGAAGGACTGGGGCTTTTCAGAAGGAGACATTTCTTCCT
>DASQYN010000596.1:0-5439 GCA_035639215.1 Burkholderiales bacterium | reverse complement strand
CTTGTAGCCCTCGATCTTCGCGTCCTCGAACGCGGCCCAGTCGGGCTTCTTGTCGCGAAAGCGCCCGACATGGCGGCGCAGCAGTTCCTTCAAGGGCACGCCGGCCAGCTCCGGCGGCAGCGGGTGACGGGCGACGGACATGGCAATCCTCCTTCGCGGACGAATCAGTAGAGAAGCCGGGGCAGCCAGAGCGCCAGCCCGGGGAAGAAGATCAGGATCCAGACCATCAGCAGCATCACCCCGAGAAACGGCAGCGACGCACGCGCGATGTACATGATCGAGAACCTCGGCAGCACGCCCTGGATGGTGAACAGGTTCAGGCCGAAGGGCGGCGTCACCAGGCCGATCTCGGCCAGCAGCACGAAGGTGACGCCCCACCAGACCGGATCGTAGCCCAGCCTGAGGATCACCGGCATGATGAACGACAGCGTGAGCAGCATCATCGCCATCGAGTCGAAGAACATGCCGAGGATCAGGTAGAGCACGACGATCGCGAGCATGGTGCCGTACCTGCCGAGCTCGAGCCCCAGCACCGCGCCCGAGAGCTTCGCGGTCGCGCCGAGATCCTGGAAGACGAAGGACAGCAGCCGCGCGGCGACGATGATGAAGGCGATCATCGCCGTGACCTTCACCGCCGACAGCATCGCGCGGCGGAGCATCCGGTAGCTCAACGTCCCGTAGTACCAGGCGATGCCCACCGACAGCACCGCGCCGAGCGCCGAGGCCTCGGTCGGCGTCATCAGCCCGCCGAAGATCGAGCCCATCACGACCAGGATCACCACCGCCCAGGGCAGCATGTCCTTGATGGCGAGCAGGCGCTCCCTCCACGAGGCGGGCGCCGAGCGCGGCGCCAGCTCCGGCCGCAGCTTCACCATCGCCACGACCGACAGCAGCATGAGGAGCATCAGCACCGCTCCGGGGATCATGGCCGCGGCGAACAGGCGCGCCACCGAGACGTTCTCCCAGGAGCCGTAGACGATCAGGATCAGGCTGGGCGGCACCAGCACGCTCAGCGTGCCGCCGACGGCGATGGCGCCGAGCGAGAGCTGCGGCGCATAGCCCCGCTTCTCCATTTCCGGATACGCGATCATGCTGAAGGTGGCGGCGGCGGCCACGCTCGAGCCCGAGATCGCGCCGAACACGCCGTTGGCGGCGATCACCACCGAGGCGAGGCCACCGGGCAGCCAGCCGAGCCACTTGTCGAGCGCAGCGAACAGCAGGTGCACCGCGCCGCTGCCCGAGAACACCGCGCCCATGAAGACGAACAGCGGCATGGCCAGCAGGGTGAACGAATTGAGCGACTCCCAGGCCGTCCACGCGATCTGCACCAGCGGCTTGTCGACGATCAGCAAACCCGCCGCGGCCGCCGCGCCCATGGCGACGCCGATCTCGGCGCCCAGGGCGAGCAGCAGGAGCAGCCCGCCCATCAGCAGGACGGTGGCGATTTCCGGGCTCATCGCTTCAGATCGATTCGCCGCCGACGCGCTCGACCGCACGGCCCGCCCGGAGATCCTGCACCGCCTGCGCCAGGCGGGTCGCCAGAAGCAGCGCGAACAGGCTGAAGCCGGCGGGCATCGCCATTTGCGGCCATTTCAGCGGCACCCTGAGCAGCGAGTTGGAGCGCATGTCGCGGGCGAAGGAATCGCCGAGGAAGCGCCAGCTCACCCACGCGGCAACGCCGACGAACGCCAGCGCGAGCGCGAGCGTCGCCACGCGCAAAGCGTCCGCCCGCGGCGGCCGCAGCTTTTCCACGAGGAACGTGATGCGGATGTGCGATTGCTCGGCGCCGCAGTAAGCGAGACCGAGAAAGCTGATCGCCAGCATGGCGTAGCCGCCGAACTCATCGGCCAGGATCAGCGGGTCGTGCAGCACATAGCGCGAGATCACCTCCGCCATGGTCAGGCCGACGATGCCGAGCAGCACCAGGCCGGCGGCGAAGCCGGCCGCGTACGAGACCTTCTCGACGAACCGGCGCAGCGCGTCCAGGGAAGCCGCCTACTTGAGCATGGCGCGAACGAAGTCGGACGAAGGCCCTCTGGCGTACTTGGCGGCGATGCGCAGCACGTCCTTGCCGTGTGGTCCGGCGGTGTCGAGCCAGTCCTTCACCACCGGGTGCATGAGCGCCATCGCGCGCTTGACTTCGGCGTCGTCGGGCAGCACCAGCTCGGTCTTGGCGGAGCGGATCCACAGCGTGTAGGAGAGATCCATCTGCTCGATCGCGAGCGGCATCTCGTGCGTCAGCTGCGATGAGGCGCGCAGCAGGCCTTCCTTCTGCCGCGCATCGAGCTTGTCCCAGGCCTTGAAATTGATGGCGACGAACTGGGCGAAGATCGGCGTGATCGGCCAGATCGACACGAACTTGGCCATCGGCATCAGGCCGCGCTCGGCGCCGAAGCTCATGCTGGTGGTGATGGCGTCCACCGTGCCGCGGCTCAGCGCCTCCTCGATCTCGGCCACGGACAGCGTGACCGGGCTGCCGCCCAGCGCGCGCAGCGCCGCGGTCTGCGTGCGCCCCGAGGCGCGCATCTTCACGCCCTTGAAGTCCGCCAGGGTGCGGATCGCCTTGTTGCCCCAGAGGGCGTTGTTCGCCAGGCTGACCGCCGCGCCGAGCACCTTGAAGCCGGCCGGCTTGGTATAGGCGTCGAGCACCGCCATCATTTCCGGATCGTGCAAGGCATTGGCGTACTCCACCGCGCCATTGGGCATGGCCGAGAAGAGGCCCGGGATGCCGCCGAAGTCGAGCAGCGGATAGGTTCCGCTCGCCGCCGGGATCGACTGCGTTCCCATCTGCACGCGGCCGTCGCCGATGGCGAAGGCCGAGTCCATCAGACCGAAGAGCTTCTCCTTGATGTCGAGCTTGACCGTGCCGCCGGTGTGCTGCGTCACCAGCATCTCGTAGCGCCCGCCGGGGCGGAACGGCCACACCAGGATGTTGGCGCGCCCATAGGCGCCTTCCCAGTTGAAGGTCAGCGTCGTCGGCGTCTGCGCGCGCGCCGCCGGCAGGGCGAGCGCGCAGAACGCGAGCGCCGCCGCGGCGACTGCTGCCATCTTGATCCTCATAGCCTCTCCTCCACGTAGAAGGACGCAAAGGTAAAGGACGCGCCCGTCTCCAGCAACAGGAAATTCGCGACGGCTAAGAATCGTGGAGCGCGAAGCCGCGCCGCTCGGGCTGGATGCCGAGCTCGCGCACCCGTTGCTGGGTATAGAGGTCGTTCCAGTTGGTCCACGCCTGGTCGGTGACCTGGCGCGGGTCGTAGCCGCGCGCCGGGATGGCCATGCGCTTGCCCGCGATATGCACGCGCCGGATGCGCGTCTTGTCCTGCAGCAGGGCGACGTCCTCGAGCGGCGAGCCGCGCAGGGCGATGAAATCCGCCGCCCGGCCGGGCTGCAGCACGCCGAGCGCCTCGCCGCCCGCCATGAAGCGCGCCGTCAGCTCGGTCGCCGCACGCAGCGCCGCGGCCGGCGTGAAGCCGAGGTCGTTGACGAAGATCTCGATCTCGCGCGCGTGCCACTCCCCGTAGGGAGTGACCGCGAACCCGGAATCGGTGCCGGTCAGCATCGGGATGCCGGCCTTGCGCGCCTTGCGCAGGTTCTCGCACGCCGTCTCGTATTCGCGCTGCACGTCGCCGATGCGGCCCTTGATCCAGGCCGGCTCGGTAGGCCGCGTGAATTCGACGATGTTCCTCGGAAAGGTGAGCGTCGGCCCGATCGCGCTGCCGCTCTCCAGCATGGCGTCGATGCACTCCTGGTCGAGGTAATAGGCGTGGAAGATGAGGTCGACGCCGGCGCGCGCGGCGTACAGCGTCGCCTCCCTGCCGCGCGCATGCACCACTACCTTGCGCCCGAGGCGGTGCGCCTCGCGCACGATCACGTCGATCTCTTCCTGGTTGAACGCGGCGATGAACTCGCCGTCGGGACGCCGCTGCACTCCGTCCAGCGCCACCTTGATGCAGTCCACGCCGTTCTTCACCTGGACCCGGATCTCCTCGACGGCCTCGTCGCGGCTCGTCACCAGCCGTCCGATCGAGGTCTCGGGCACGCCGATCCAGGTCGGATACCAGTCGGTGAGGCCCTGTCGCGTGGTGAGGTAGCGCCCGGCGGCGGTGACGCGCGGACCGTCGAACAGGCCGAAGTTGATGGCGTTGCGCACCGACAGGCTGATCTGCCCGGCGTCGCCCGGCGCGCAGATCGAGGTGTAGCCGGCGGCCACGCACTTCTGCGCGAAGAACAGGGCGCGGATGGCCCGGAATTCCATCGGCTGGTAGAGGTCGATGTCCTCCTCGGTCTTGGCGTTGCCGTAGGCGAGGTGGGTATGCACGTCGTGCAATCCTGGCATGACGAACAGATCCGCGTAGTCGATCACGCTGTCGCCCGGGCCCGGCGCCGGCGCGGCGTCCGTCGCGCCGACCCAGGAGATGCGCCCGGCGTCGTCGATCGCCAGCGTCTGCGCCTTGCGCGCGGTGTCTTCGTTCCCGGTGAAGAGACTGCCGCAGCGTACGTGGGTCGTCATTGCGTGGCTCCGGATGGCAAGTCGCCAAGGCTATCATCCCGCCGTCATGCAACGCTTCGCCCTCATCGGCTTCGGCGCCATCGCCGAAGAGATCGTGCGCTGCCTGGAGGCCTCGGGCGAACTTGACGCGCTCGCCGGCGCGCTGGTGCGCCGCGATCCTCCGGGCAGAGCGCGCTGTCCCCTGGTGCGGGACCTCGCAGCGCTGCTCGCGCTCGGTCCCGAGACCGTGGTCGAATGCGCAGGCCACGGCGCGATGCGCCAGTATGCAGCCGCCGTCCTCGCGCACGGCACGAGCCTTCTCTGCTCCTCGGTCGGCGCGCTCGCCGATCCGGCTTTCGAAGCCGAGATCGCGAAACACGGCGGGCGGCTGCTGATCCCTTCCGGCGCCGTCGCCGGCATCGACGGGCTGCTCGCCGCGCGCAGCGCCGGCCTGCGCGAGGTGAGCTATACGTCGGTAAAGCCGCCCGCGGCATGGCGAGGCACGCCGGGCGAGAGCCGGGTGGGCGCGCGGCGCTGCGTGATCTTCGAGGGCAGCGCGCGCGAGGCGGCGCTGCAGTACCCGCAGAACGCGAACGTCGGCGCCACGGTGGCGCTCGCCGGGCTGGGGCTCGACCGCACCGTTGTGCGGCTGGTCTCGGACCCGCAGGCGAGCGGGCCGCTCGGCGTCATCGAGGCGGAAGGCGATTTCGGCCGCCTGCGCTTCGAGATCCTCGCTTACGCGTCGCCGCGCAATCCCAAGACGTCGCTGCTTACCGCGCACAGCCTCGTCTCCGCGCTGCGCGACGGAGTCTGTTTCGACTTTCCGGCGAGCCGGAAGGAGCTTACCGGTTAGGCTTACGCAGTGTTCGTCGGAAAATCCCTGCCGCGGCGCGAGGACGATCGTCTGCTCGTCGGCCGCGGCCAGTACATCGGGGATCTCGAGCTGCCCG
>DASQYN010000595.1:0-3867 GCA_035639215.1 Burkholderiales bacterium | reverse complement strand
GTCGCGGTCTCCGGATTGTGCATGGGAGCGGTCCTCGCCCTTACGCTCGCTGCCGACCCGAACGTCGACGTGTCGGCGATCATACCGCTCGCCACGACGTTGAAATGGGACGGCTGGGGCATCCCGTGGTATCGCATCTTCGCGCCGCTCGCCTACTACACGCCCCTGCGTTTTCTCTATTCGTTCGCCGAGCGTTGGCCGTTCGGCGTGAAGGACGAGCGGTTGCGCGCCTGGATCGCGCGCCAGATGCGCGAAAGCGGCAATTCCATCGCCGGCGCCGCGCGCCTGCCGATCGCCAATGTCTATCAGGCGCTGCGCATGGCACGGCATGCCCGCCGCGGCTTGCGCCGGATCACGGCTCCCGCGCTAGTCATTCATGCTCGTGAGGACGACGTGGCGAGCCCTCGCAACGCGCGCTGGGTTATGGAAGGCCTCAGCTCCCGCGACAAGCGCCTCATCCTCCTCGACGATTCGTACCACATGGTGACGATCGACCGGGAAAAGGAGCGTGTCGCTGCCGAGTGCATCGCCTTTCTGGGGCGAGTCTAGCTCGCCGCCTACGCCAGGAAGCCGCGTACCCCCGCGACGAACGCCTCGGGTGCCTCGATCTGCGGGCAGTGGCCGCAGCCCTTCAGCGCCTCGAATTTCGCGCCTTTGATTCCCGCCGCGAGCTCGCGCGCCAGGGCCGCCGGCGTCGTCTGGTCGAGCTCGCCCGCCATGACCAGGGTTTTGCAGCCAACGGCTGCGAGGTGCGGTTTCAGGTCGAGAGAAGCCAGGGCGAGACAGGCGCGCGCGAACGCTTGCGGGTCGGCTTTCGCCAGCGCGGCTTTTCGCTCGGCGACGATGTCGGGATGCGTGGCGATGAACGCCGGCGGAAACATGCGCTGGATCGCGGCGTCGAGCACTGCCGTCATCCCGCCTTCGCGCACCTTGGCGGCCATGATGCGAAAAGGCTCTCGCGCGGGTGGCGGGAAGCCGGCAAGGGCGGGCGCGGCGATCAGCGCGCTCACGCGCTCGCCATGGCGGATCGCCAGCGCGAGCGAGACGAAGCCGCCGAAGCCGTTGCCGAGCACCGCCGCGCCATGCGGAATCTCCGGCGCGATACGCTCGGCGTACGCTTCGATGCTGGCTTCGCCGCGCGAGGCGGAGGCGCCGTATCCCGGCAGATCCGGGATGTGCAGGCGGAACTGGCGCGCGAGGGCGTCCTTGACCCGGTCGAAGGCGCGGGCATCGGTGAGCAGCGAATGAAGAAGAACGAGATCGCGCACCTTCAGGGCTCGGCGAACCTGACCGGAGGATAGTCGCGCGAATATTGCGGACCGGCGATGAACGCCTTCGCATCGTAGGTCCAGAACTGGCTCACGTTCGGGTATGTCGCCACGGTGACGTTCACCAGCTCGCCATTTCTGCGCTCCACCTTGCGCACGTAGACGTTCAGGATCGGCTTGCCGTACTGGTCGAGGCGCAGCGGTCCCATGGGTCCGCGGTCGAGCTTCACCTCGTGCAGCGCTTTCAGGAACGCCGCCTTGTTCTCGAACCTGCCCTTGACCAGGCTCATCGCGCCCTCGATCCACAGTCCGGAGGTGTAGGTCGCGGCGGTGTAAAAGCCTGGCGTCACCTTGTATTCCTTCTGGATCGAGGCGACGAACCGGTGGTTGTCCGGCGTGTCGTGATCTACGGCGTACCAGCTCGCGGTGTACACGCCGAGCGCTTCGTCGCCCATGTTCTTGAGAATGCCTTCGTCGGTGAGCGTCGGGTTGCCCATGACGATCGGCTTCATGCCGTACTCGCGGTAAGCGCGCAGGAATCTCAGCGGGTTCGATCCGGCGAAGCCCGCGTAGACGCCGTCGACGTTGCCCTTCAGCTGACCGATGAACGAGCCGTAGTCCGGCGCGTTGAGCGGCGGCCAGAGCTTCTGCACGACGTGTCCGCCGGCGTCCTCGAAAGTTTTCTGGAAGCCCGCCGCCCCTTCGTGCCCATAAGTGAAGTCGTCGGCGATCATCGCCACGCGCTTCATGCCGAGCTTCTTCGCCGCGTAGTCGCCCATCGCGTACATGGCCTGGGCCGCGGTGCCGTAGGTATGAATGACGTAATCGCTCTTCTTGTGCTGCGCGAGGTCGTTCTGCGCCGCCGACATGGGCGGCAGGAGCGGCACCTTCGCCTGCAGCACGTAGTCGTCGAGGGCAAGCGCCTCGAAGGTGGCGAGCGGTCCGACGATCAGGTCCACCTTGTCGCGCTCGACCAGCTCCTGGGTCTTCGACTTCGCCTGCGCCGGCTGGCCGGCGGTATCGGCGAAGATGATCTGCACCTTGCGCCCCGAGAGCGTGTAGTCGCGCTCTTTCAGGAAGAGATTGATCCCTTCCTCCATCTGCTTGCCGCCCGCGGCGAGCGGCCCGGTGCGCACGGTGAGAAAGCCGATGCGCAGCGGCTCGTTCTGCGCTTGCGCGGGAAATGCCGTCGCCGCCAGCGCGGCGATGAGACAGATGCGGAATAGCATTCGATGCCCCTCCTCTCGACCTGCATTCTAAGCAGACGCGGACAAGCCGTGCGCGCCCACGCCGAGCAGGCGCACCGGCCGGCGCGCCGCGTCGGTGCGCTCGAGGAGCGCTCGCGCGCGCACCGCGAGGCTCTTCGCCGAGCGGGTGGCGCCCTGCGCGGTATGGCTGCGCGTCACGGTAGTGAAGTCGGCATAGCGCACCTTGATCGTCACCGTGCGCGCCACCAGCCCCTTGCGCTCGAGCGAGGCCGCGACCTCTGCGGCGAGCGCGTCGAGCTCGCGCTCGATCTCGGCGATCTCGGCGAGGTCGCGCGCGAACGTGGTCTCGCTGGAAATCGACTTTCGCTCCCGCTCGGGCTCGACCGGGCGCTCGTCGACGCCGTGCGAGAGGTTGCGCAGCCAGCCGGCGAGGCTGCCGACGGTTTGCTCCAGCAGGTTGAAATCGACGACGCGGATGTCGACGAGCTGCTGCACGCCGATGGCGCGCAGCTTCTTCGCCGTCACCGGGCCGACGCCCCACAGCGCCTCGACCGGCAGCTTGTGCAGGAAGCTCTCGACGCGCTCCGGCGCGATCACCGTGAGGCCGTCGGGCTTTTCCCAGCCGGAGGCGATCTTGGCGAGGAACTTGTTCGGCGCGACGCCGGCGGAGGCCGTGAGCTGCAGGCGGTCGAGGATCTCCCGCTTGATCCGCCGCGCGACGTTCATCGCCAGCGGCTCGCCCCAGAGGTTCTCGGTGACGTCGAGATAGGCTTCGTCGAGCGACAGCGGCTCGACGAGCAGCGTCGCCGAATGCAGGATCTCCATCACCTGCTCGGAAGCCGCCTTGTACTTGGAGAAGTCCGGACGGACGATGACCAGCTCGGGGCAGAGGCGCACGGCTCGCGCCATGGGCATCGCGGAGCGCACGCCAAACTGGCGCGCCTCGTAGCTCGCCGCCGCCACCACCCCGCGCGAGGTCGGCGAGCCGCCGACGGCGACCGGCTTGCCGCGCAGCGGCGGGTCGTCGCGCTGCTCGACCGACGCGTAAAACGCGTCCATGTCGATGTGAATAATGCGCCGCGGGCTTTGCATAATAGGCGCCAGTCAACCGTGGGAGTTTCGCATGAAGGGCAAAATCGGCCTCGAAGAGCACTTCGCCATCCCTGACACACTGAGCGATTCCAAGGGCTTCCTCGGCGACGCGGTGTGGCCGGAGCTCGAGTCGCGCCTCATGGACATCCAGGAGCGGCGCATCGCCGAGATGGACCGACACGGCATGCAGATGATGATCCTGTCGCTCAACGCGCCGGCGATCCAGGGAATTGCCGAGGTGAAAAAGGCGGCCGAAACCGCAAGGCGCGCCAATGACTTCCTGGCGCACGAGGTGGCCA
>DASQYN010000594.1:0-6673 GCA_035639215.1 Burkholderiales bacterium | reverse complement strand
ATTGCCACGGCAAGGATCGTCCGGCTGACCCCGAGCAGCGCGGGCAAATCCTGCCCGGCCGGCAGCGTGATCGCGGCCTTCTCCAGCACGCCGACGCGAAACGCGCCCAGCAAGCCGCGCAGGGTCATGTAGGCGGAGATGCCGAGGAAGACATAGACGATGAGCGACTTGAGGTTGCCGGCCCCGACACGAATCAGTGTCTTCGAGCCGCAGCCCGAGCCGAGCGTCATGCCGACGCCGAAGAGAAAGCCGCCGACCAGGTAGGAGAGCCAGGTGAAGTTGGGCGAGGTGTAGATCGACTTCGAGTAGTCCACCAGCCCCGCGGCGGCCAGCGCGGTCGAGCCGAGGATCGCCACGGCGATCGCGAGCAGCCACATGCGCATGCGCGAGAGCTCGCCCATGTTTATCCAATCGGACACGGCGCCCATGGTGCAGAAGTTGGTCCGGTTCGCCACCGCGCCGAAGACGAACGCGAGCGCGAAGGAGCCCCCGGTTACGTACGGGACGAGCGATGCCGGATTTGCTTCGTTCAACGCTTCGAAAACGCGGCGAGGCGCTGCTTCGCCGCCGCCGCCGAGCTCGAGCTCGGGAAGCGCGCCACCAGCTCTTCCAGCGTGCGCTGCGCCGACTTGCGATCGCCCATCGTCTCCTGCGCGCTCGCGATGGAGAGCATCGCGTCGGGCGCTTTGTCGCTGTCGGGCCAGCCGGCGAGGAGCTTGCGCTGCGCGACGATCGCTTCCTTGTAGTTCTTCTGACCGGAATAGGCCATGCCGATCCAGTACTGGGCGTTCGCCGCGAGCTTGCTCTGCGGGTAGGTGACCATGAAGCCCTGCATCGCCGAGACGGCGAGCGCGTAGTTGCCGAGCTTGAACTGGTCGAGCGCCGCCTGGTAGGCGCGTGTCTCACCGGGCGAAGGTTCGGTGGCGCTCGTGGCGGCCGGCTTCTCGGGCGGCGCGGCGGCCGCCTGCTCGCGCGCCTGCTCGAGCTTGCGCAGCCGCGTGTCGATGTCGAGGTAGAGGTCCTTCTGCCGCTGCCCGGCGGTCTCCATCTGGTTGTTGAGGACCTCGATCTGGCCGCGCAGCTTCGCCATGTCGCCGCGCAGGCCGTCGAGCTGGTTGGCGAGGTCGAGGATGGCGTTGCGGTCGGCGGCGCCGCTCATGCTGCTCTCGATCTTGGAGAGCCGGCCGTCGAGCGCCTGCTGGTTCGCCTCGACCTGCTGGCGCAGCGCCTCGACGCGCCGGCGCGCCTCCTCGTCGCCGCCGAAGAGCTGAGCGCTCGCTTGTCCCGCAAATGCCACCGCGAGCGCGGCGAAGGCCAGGCGGTGGATATTCTTGGAAAACAGCATCAGTACTCGCCGTTATACAGCATGTCGTCGCGCCGGTTCTTGGCCCAGCACTCTTCGTCGTGCTCGTTGCACACCGGCTTCTCCTCGCCGAGGCTCACCGACTCCATCTGGCTGTCCTTCACGCCGAGCAGCGAGAGCATCTTCTTCAGGCTGTCGGAGCGGCGCTGGCCGAGGCCGACGTTGTACTCGCGGCTGCCGCGCTCGTCGGCGTTGCCCTGGATCAGCATCTTCGCCGTCGGGTTGTCGCGCAGGAACTTGGCGTGCGCCTCGACGAGCGGGCGGTACTCTTCCTTGACGTCGAACTTGTCGTAGTCGAAGTACACCGAGCGCTTGGAGAGCGGGCTTGCCGGATCCTTGAGCGCGGCGAACGGCGAGAGGCCGCCCGCCTTGCCGGCTTCGACCGGCGACACCGGCTTCGACTCCACCGCGGCGCCGGGCTTCGCCGCCCCGCCCGGCGTGCCCTCCACCGGCGCGGCCGGCTGGGTCTCGGGCGAGGTCGCGCACGCGGCGAGGAGCACGCCGCCTGCGGCGAGGGTGGCAATCGTGAGGGCACGCATGTGTTCTTTCCTTTCGCTAATCGACAAAGGGACCCCAGGCGGGCTCGCGCACGTCGCCCGCAGTGGCAGAGAGGCGCTGCTTGACGCGGCCGTCGACCGACACGGCGGAGAGCACGCCGCGCCCGCCGATCACCGTGGCGTGCAGGATCATGCGGCCGTTGGGCGAGAAGCTCGGCGACTCGTCGCGGTCGCTGTCGGTAAGGATCGTGACCTGCTTGTTCGAAAGATCCATGAGCGCCACCTGGAACTTGCCCTCGTGACGCGCTATGTAGGCGAGGGTCTTGCCGTCGGGGCTGATGCGCGGCGTCACATTATAGCTACCCTCGAATGTGACGCGCTGAGGGTCGCCGCCGGCGGCCGGCATGCGATAGATCTGCGGCGAGCCGCCGCGGTCGGAGGTGAAGTAGATCCACTGCCCGTCGGGGGAGAAGCGCGGCTCGGTGTCGATCGCGCTCGAGCTGGTGAGGCGCCTTAAGCCGGAGCCGTCGGGGTTCATGATGAAGAGCTGCGAGCCGCCCTCGCGCGAGAGCGACACCGCGAGCTTCGAGCCGTCGGGCGACCAGGCGGGCGCCGAGTTCGACCCCTTGAAGTTCGCCGCCACCTGGCGCTTGCCGTCGGCGATCGAGTGCACGTAGACCACCGGCTTCTTCGCCTCGAAGGAAACATAGGCGAGGCGCCGGCCGCGCGGCGACCACACCGGCGAGATGATCGGCTCGAAGGAAGCGAGCGCGGTCTGCGCGCCGGCGCCGTCGGCGTCGGCGATCTGCAGCTCGTAGCGATTGGCGCGCTTCACCACGTAGGCGATGCGCGTCGAGAAAACGCCTTTCTCGCCCGTCAGCTTCTCGTAGACGAAGTCGGCGACGCGGTGCGCGGTGGCGCGGATCTGCTCCTTCGACATGGTGTAGGCGATGCCGCCTAGCGGCGCCTGCTTCACCACGTCGAAGAGCCTGAAGCGCACCTCGAAGCGCCCGTCGGGCCGCGCCGCGACCGAGCCGAGCACCAGCGCGTCGGCGAGGCGGGACTTCCATTCCGGGTAGCTGACCGCGGTCGCCTCGGTGGGGGGGGGAGAGAGCGGCGGCACTTCCAGCCCGCGGAACTGGCCGCTCCTCTCGAGGTCGGCGCGCAGGATGCCGGTCAGCGACTGGCCGTTCGAGCTGCCGAGCGCCTGCTCGCCCGGGAAGGGCGCGATGGCGATCGGGATGCGCTGCGCGCCCGCGCCGGTGATCTCGATCGAGAGCTGGGCGTGAGCGGCGAGCGGCGCGAAGCCGGCGAGAAGAAGGCTGAGCAGGAAACAAATTGTTCTTGGCAAGCGCGAATCCTCCGGGCTATTGGTCCTGCGGACGAAAACGAAGTTCCAGCTGCCGGCGGAACACGCCCGGCGAATCGGGCTGCGGCAGCGCCGAGGATTTCCAGATCGCGCGCTCGACGGCCTCGTCGTAGCCGGCGTTGCCGCTCGACTTGCGCTTGTTGACGGTCAGCACTTCGCCGGTCGGCAGGAGCGTCACGTCGAAGACGGCTTCCGGGTTTCCGGGCACGCGGCTCAAGTCGAAGATGATGTTGCCACGGATTTTTGCCCGGATCTTGTCCGTCCAGGTAGCGAGCGCCCGCGAGGTGGCCGCCGCCTGGGCGCGCGCGGCGAGCTCCTTCGCCTCGCGCTCGCTGCGCGCCTTCTCCGCCGCCTGCTCGTCGGCCTGCAGCCGCTTCTGCTCCAGCGCGAGCTGCTCCTTCATGGTCTTCTCGAACTGGACGTCGCGCTTGGGCGGCGCGGGTTTCGGCTTCGGCTTCGGCTCGGGCTTCGGTTCCGGCTTGGGCGGCGGCGGCTTGGGCTTGGGCTTCTCCTGGATCGCGATGTCGGGCTTCTTGATCTCCGGCACCGGCTCGGGCTTCGGCGCCGGCGGCGGCGGAGGCGGCGCCTCGACCACGGGCTTCGGCTCGGGCGCGGGCGGCGGGGGCTCCCAGAGCTCGACGGTCACCACCTCGGGGCTGCGGCTGGGGATGCGCACGCTAAAGACGAGCACCCCGACCAGCAGCAGGTGCATGAGGAACGCGAGCCCAGCGGAGCGCCAGATGCCCGGCTGCTTGCTGCCGTAGCGGTATTGGGTGTCGTTAAGGACGTCGGCGGGGATCGCCATCGGCCCTCAGCGCGCGAGCTTCACCTGCAGGCCGACCTTGGTCACGCCCTGCTTGCGCAGCTCGTCCATCACCTGCAGCACCGCCTCGTAGCGGGCGTTCTTGTCGCCGCCGACCAGCACCGAGAGCTCGGCCTCCTTGCCCTTCATCGCCTTAACGACCGAGCCGAGCTCGGGCGTCGATACCGTGCGCTCCGAGACGATCGCGCCGGCGCGGTCTCGCGCGCGCACCACGAGCGAGCGATCGGCCTTCACGTACACCTCGAGCGGCACGATGCGCGGCGCGCTCGCCTTGTCGACCGTCGGCAGGTCGATCACCGCCGGCGTAATGAGCGGGGCCGTCACCATGAAGATAACGAGCAGCACCAGCATCACGTCGACATACGGCACGATGTTGATCTCGTGCATCGGGCCGCGTTTGCGGAGCGCCGGCATTAAGGGGTCAGACCCCTTTCCTTCGCTGCGGCCGATCGCGCAACACGAAGGGGGTCTGACCCCTTAATTGCGGTCCTGGCCCCGAATTCATCGCACGGCCTGCCGGTGCAGGATGTTGGAGAACTCTTCCATGAAGCTTTCGAAGCGGTTGCCCAGCCGCTCCACATCATGCGAGTAGCGGTTGTAGGCCACCACCGCGGGAATGGCGGCGAATAGTCCGATCGCCGTGGCGACCAGCGCCTCGGCGATGCCGGGAGCGACCTGCGCCAGGGTCGCCTGCTGCACGTTGGCGAGGCTCCTGAAGGCGTGCATGATCCCCCACACCGTGCCGAACAGGCCGACGTAGGGCGACACCGAGCCGGTGGAGGCGAGGAAGGCGAGATGGCGCTCGAGGTAGTCCATCTCGCGCTGGAAGGTGGCCTTCATGGCGCGGCGCGCGCCGTCGACCATGGCCGAGGGGTCGGTCTCGCGCTGGCCGCGCAGCTTCGCGAACTCGCGGTAGCCCGACTCGAAGACACGCTCGAGCGAGCCGATCGAGTGCCGGTGGTTCACCGCCCCCTGGTAGAGCGCGGCGAGATCCTGGCCGCTCCAGAACTCGCGCTCGAACTTGAGCGTCTGCCCGACCGCGCGGCGCAGCACGAACCACTTCTGGAAGATGAACATCCACGACATGAACGATACGACGAGCAGGATCGCCATGACCCCCTTGACGAGAAAGCTCGCGTGGGCGATCAGCGTCCAGATGTCGAGGTCTTGGGTGAAGGTGGGCATGTCTCGCCTATTTAAACGCCTCTTGTAATTCGCGCGGCATGCGCGCCGGCTTCATGCTCGCGCGATCGACGATCGCCACGCCGACTTGGGCTTCGACGAGCAGCTCGCCGGAGCGTTCCACCGTCTGGCGAAAGACGAAGCTCGCCCGGCCGATTTTAACCACTTCGGCGCTCACCGATAGCCGCTCGTTAAGCTTCGCGCCGCGGTGATATTTCACGGAAAGCTCGTGCACCATGAATTGCACGCCGCGATTGCCCGCGAGATCGGCGAGATCGACGCCCGCGGCGTTGAGAAGCTCCGTGCGCGCGCGCTCCATGAAGGAGAGGTACTGCGCGTGATAGACAACCCCGCCCGCGTCGGTGTCCTGGTAGTACACGCGGACGGGAATCGTCAGCTGTCGGATAGCAGATCTCGCCCGGGCATCGACGAAGGTGCAACGATCCCGAAGTGCCGGTACGTCGTCAGCGTGACCATCCGCCCGCGCGGGGTGCGCTGGAGATAGCCCTGCTGGATGAGATAGGGCTCGAGCACGTCCTCGATTGTTTCCGCGTCCTCGCCGATCGCGTGCGCGAGATTCTCGAGGCCGACCGGCCCGCCGGCGAACTTCTCGATCACCGCGAGCAGCAGCTTGCGGTCCATCACGTCGAGGCCGAGCGCGTCGACGTCGAGCATCTTCAGCGCCGCTTCGGCCACCGGCCGGGTCACCACGCCATCCGCCTTCACCTCGGCATAGTCGCGTACACGCCGGAGCAGGCGATTGGCGACGCGGGGCGTGCCGCGCGCGCGGCGGGCGATCTCGTTCGCCCCTGCTTTTTCGATGGCCACTTTCAAGAGGCGGGAAGAGCGGTCGACGATCTGCGCGAGCTCCTGCTCGCTGTAGAACTCGAGGCGCGCCACGATGCCGAAGCGGTCGCGCAAGGGATTGGTCAGCATGCCGGCACGGGTGGTGGCGCCGACCAGCGTGAACGGCGGCAGATCGAGCTTGATCGAGCGCGCCGACGGGCCCTCGCCGATCATGATGTCGAGCTGGAAGTCCTCGAGCGCCGGATAGAGCACTTCCTCCACCACCGGTGAGAGCCGGTGGATCTCGTCGATGAAGAGGACGTCTCTCGGCTCCAGATTGGTGAGCAACGCCGCCAGGTCGCCGGCGCGCTCGAGCACCGGCCCGGAGGTCTGGCGCAGGTTCACGCCGAGCTCGCGCGCGATGATGTGCGCGAGCGTCGTCTTGCCGAGCCCCGGCGGCCCGAAAAGCAGCACGTGGTCGAGCGCCTCGCCGCGGCGGCGCGCCGCCTGGATGAAGATCTCGAGCTGGCTGCGCGCCTTCTCCTGGCCGACGTACTCGGCGAGCGTCCCCGGGCGCAGCGAGCGCTCGAACTCGCTCTCCTGCGGCGAGGCGGGCTTCGCGGAAATCAGCCGATCGGTTTCAACCGCCACGG
>DASQYN010000593.1:0-11508 GCA_035639215.1 Burkholderiales bacterium | reverse complement strand
CGCGCAGGATGCGCCGGCCGTAGGGCTTGGCGAGCAGGCGCGGGTCGCAGAGCACGAGCACGCCGCGGTCGTTCTCGTCGCGGATCAGCCGGCCGGCGCCCTGCTTGAGCTGCAGCACCGCCTGGGGAAGCTGCAGCTCGTTGAAGGGATTGCCGCCGTGCACGCGCACTGCCTCGATGCGCGCCGCGAGCACCGGATCGTCGGGCGGCGCGAACGGCAGCTTGTCGATCACCACGACCGAAAGCGCCTCGCCGCGCACGTCTACGCCTTCCCAGAACGACGCCGCACCGAGCAGCACCGCGTTGCCGAGCGAGCGGAAGCGCGCCAGCAGGTCGCTGCGCGAGCCGGTGCCCTGCACGAGCAGCGGAAAGCCGACCCGCCCGCGCAGCAGCTCGTGGGCGCGGCGCAGCGCGCGCAGCGTGGTGAACAGCAGGAACGCCCGCCCGCCGCTCGCGGCGAGCACCGGCAGCACGGCCTCGATCACCGCGTCGGTAAATCCGGCGTCGTTCGGATCCGCCGGCAGGCGCTTCGGCAGGTAAAGCAGTGCCTGCTCGGCGAAGCGGAAGGGGCTCTCCCAGCGCCGCGTCGCCGCCTGCTCGACGCCGAGCTCGCGGGTGAAATGGCCGAAATCCTCGCCGACCGCGAGGGTCGCCGAGGTGAAGATCCAGGCGCGCGGGTGATCCGACATCTGTCGGCGGAACAGCTCGCCCGAGGACAGCGGCGTGACGCGAAGCTGCACCGACTGGCCGAACACTTCCGCCCACCGCACCTCTTCGTGGCTATCGGACTCGAGAAGCCGCACGAGCACCGTGTGCGCGTTGCTGGCGCGCCGCGCGCACGCTTCCAGCCCCTCGGAGCGCTCGGCCTGCGCGGCGAGCGCCGCGTCCAGCTTCTTCAGCGCCGACCTCAGCGCCTGCAGCGCGTCGGCGAAGCCCGGCACGCGCACCGCCTGCGCCCATGCGAGGCGCACGCCGGCCTCCCCAAGAGAGAGCCGCAGGTCGCGGGCCGCCTTCTCGAGCCGGTTGGCGAGCGCGTCGAGCTCGGGCGAGGCGCCACCCGCGGCGCGCAGCTCGGCGCGCGCATCGCGCGAGAGCTCGACCAGCTGGCTGCTCGAGACGCTCTCGCCGAAGAACAGCCGCGCCGTCTCGGGAAGCTGGTGCGCCTCGTCGAAGATCAGCGTGTTGCACGCCGGCAGCAGCTCGGCCAGCCCTTCGTCGCGCAGCACCACGTCGGCGAAGAAAAGATGATGGTTGATCACCACCACGTCGGCGGCGAGCGCGTTGCGGCGAGCGCGCATGACGTAGCAGTCACCGTAGTCCGGGCAGCCCTGGCCGAGACAGTTGTCGCGCGTCGACGTGGCGTGCACCCACACCGGCGCATCCTCGGGAACGTCGGCGAGATCCGCGCGATCGCCGCTGGTCGTGGCGATGGCAAACTGCTGGATGCGTCGCAGCTGCGCCGCCTCCTCCCGGGATGCGACGCCCGTGGCCGAGGAACGCTTCAATCGGTAGAGGCAGACGTAATTCGCGCGCCCCTTGAGGAGCGCGGCGCTCGCTCCCGAGCCGAGCGCCGCGCGTACCGCGGGCAGATCGCGGTCGAATAGCTGGTCCTGCAGCGTCTTGGTGCCGGTGGAGACGATCACCTTGCCGCCGGCGAGCAGCGCCGGCACGAGATAGGCGAAGGTCTTGCCCGTGCCGGTGCCCGCCTCGGCGACCAGCACGCCGGTCGCCTCTATCGCCTCGTGGATCGCCTGCGCCATCTCGAGTTGCTCGCGCCGCGGCCGGTAGCCCGGCAGCGAAGCCGAGAGCGGTCCGTCCTCGGCGAAGGCGCGCAGAAGCTCCTTCCTCACGGCAGCGGGTCGACCTTGATCCATACCCGGCGGCTTTCGCTTGCCGCTGAAGCGGAGATTGATCCTATGCCCGTCCCCGAGCGGCTTGCGCTGCCGGCTACGGCGCCGAGCTCGAACCACTGTCCAAGCGGACCGCTCGCGCTGGTGTAGCCGTTTGAGCTCGCGATGTCGACCTGAACGGTCGAGCCGTTCAGCCGCGGCACGATGTCGAATCCGGTGCGCGAGTCCCGCTCCACGATGACGTCCTGCGCCACCGGCCCGGCGGGCGTCTGGATGATGCGGCGCTCTCGCACCGGACGCGAGTCGCCGAGGTAGAGGGTCGCGTGCGAGCCATCGAGCACCTGCACGCGCTGGTCGACTCGCCCCCCGGCGCTGGAGCTCGACTCGCGCGCGCGGACCTCCAGACTGGAGCCGCCGCTGCCGAGGCGGCCGCTCGCGCCGAAGTCGCGCCGCGAGGCGTCCAGGGATTCGTCGAAGCGCACGGAGACTTGCAGGCGCCGCGCCGGGCGGTCGATCGCCTCGAGCGCGCGGCGCAGCTCGGCAAGGTTCGCCGCGCTAGTGCGCACGAAGAGCTGGTTGCCCTGCCCGGCTAGCGTGCCGCCCGGCTCGACGAGCGGCTGCAGGGCAGGCAGCACCTGCTCTGCCGTGCGATGACGCAGGCTGATGATCTCCAAGGCGTTTTGCGCGCGCGCAGCCGCCGCCCCGACGACCAGGGCGGTCGCCAAGGCAAATCGGATCAGCTTTCCGCGATTCATCTTTCTCCCTGAACGCGCCATGCTGGCGCTCCGACGACGAACAAACTCATTATGAGACACAAGGCTCTGTTTCCGTGGATGTTTATCTTGGCATGGGCGGCCGCCGCCGCGGCCTCTGCCGAGGATCCGGCGAGCCTGGCAGCGCTCGCCGAGGTCGGGACGCCGTACCTGCGGGGAGGAGAGTCGCCGCAGCGCGGCTTCGATTGCAGCGGACTCGTCGTCTATGTCTATCGGAAGGCGCTCGGTATCGAGCTGCCCCGCCGCGCGGCCGAGCTGAAGGACGTCGGCAAGCCGGTGCGCCTGCGCGAGCTTCGGCCGGGGGATCTCCTTTTCTACAATACTCGGCGTCCGGCCGTACTCGCACGTCGGCATCTATGTCGGCAGCGGCCGCTTCGTGCATGCGCCGCGTCCGGGCGCCCGCGTGCGGGTGGAGGACGTCGGCAAACGCTACTGGCGATCGCGCTTCAACGGGGCACGGCGCATCGAGACACCCGCCTAGCCGGGCCGATCCTGCAGGTTGTAGATGGCGCGGACCTCGACGGAGAAGTCCCTGCCGTGCAATGCCGACGGCACCTGCACCGCGGGCGCCGCGCGGCGAAACATCTCGAGCGCCTGCTCGTCTAGCACGCTGTAGCCGGAGCTCGTCTTGACCTGCACCGACCTGACGGCGCCACTCGCCGCCACGTCGATGCGCACCACGACATCGCCGGTCCAGCCATTGTCGAGCGCCATGCGCGGGTATCGCTTGTAGCGCACCGCCATGTCGACGAGCTCCTGCCGGAAGCGCGCCAGCTCGGCGGCCGGATCAGGCGGCGCCGCAGGCGACGGGGCGATGGCGGCAACGGCGGGCGGCGGTGCGAGCGGAGCGAGCTCCGGCGAGCCGTGATCGACGCCTTCCGGAATTGGCGGTTCTTCGATGACAGGCGGTGGCGCCGGCGTCGGCGGTGCCGCTGCGATCGGCGTGCTCGGGCGAGGCGTAGGCGCCGGCTTCGGCGGCGCCGGCTTCGCGATCGGCTTTGGGCGCGTCGGCTGTGGCTTCGGCTTCGCCGGCTCCTCTTTCGCCGCGACAGGCGGGGCGGGCGGCGGCCGCTCGACCAGGTGAGCAACGAGCGGCGGCTCGGGCGGGGCTTCGACAATCTGCCGTTTCGCCGGGAGCTGCGCGGCGAGAGCGAGCGCATGAAGCGCGATCGAGGCCGCTACCGCATAGCCGAACGTGCGATTCTGTTCGGCGAGGACGAGCATGTCAGCGCCTAGCTTGCAGCGCCCGCCACACCTTCTCCGCCGTGAGCGGCATTTCCAGGTGCGCAAGATTTAGCGCATCGAGCACCGCGTGCACGACCGCGGGCACCGCGCCGATCGTGCCGAGCTCGCCTACCCCCTTGACGCCAAGAAGGTTGGTGCGGCACGGCGTGCTCTCGTCGAAGCTGGCGTGCACCATCGGCAGATCGGCGGCGCGCGGCACGCTGTAGTCCATCAGCGAGCCGGTGAGGAGCTGGCCGCTCGAGCGGTCGTAGACCGCCTGCTCGAAGAGCGCCTGGCCTGCGCCCTGTGCGATGCCGCCGTGCACCTGGCCTTCGACGATCATGGGATTGATGATGCGGCCGATGTCGTCGCAGGTCGTAATGCGCTCGATCGAGACGCAGCCCGTTTCCGGATCAATCTCGACTTCGCACACCTGAGCGCCGTTCGGCCAGGAAGGCGTGGACGGTGTTTCGGTCGCCGAGACGCGGAGGACGCGCTTCGCCTGGCGCGCCGCGAGCTCGCCCAGGCCGATGGCGCGGTCCGTGCCGGCGATCCGGAAGCGGCCGTTCGCGAACTCGAGGTCGGCCACGGCGGCCTCCAGCACCTCGGCGGCGAGCTGCTTTCCCTCGACGATCACGCGCCGGCCCGCCGCCACGACCGCCGAGCCGCCGACGAACGCCGAGCGCGAGCCGACGCTGCCGACGCCGTTCGCGCGATCGGTGTCGCCTTGAACTATTTTTATTTTTCCCGGCGCTATACCGAGCACTTCCTGGATGAGCTGCGTATAGCTGGTCTCGAGGCCCTGGCCCATCGCCTGCGTGCCGGAGAACACGGTGACGTTGCCCTCGGCATCGACCTCGATGTCGACCGTCTCGGTAGGCAGCGCGCCGGTCCATTCGAGGTACACGGAGAGGCCGCGGCCGCGCAGCCGGCCTCTTTCCAGAGATGTCCTTTTCCGGGAACCGAAGCCTTTCCAGTCGGCAGTCGCGAGGAGCTTATCCAGCACGGCGGCGAAATTGCCGGCGTCGTACAGATCGCCGAGATGCGTGCGGTAGGGAAAGCGCCCGGGCGCCAGGAAGTTGCGCCGGCGTATTTCCGCCGGATCGAGCTTCAGCTCGCGCGCGGCCTTCTCCATGAGCCGCTCCATCAGGAAATTGGCTTCGGGACGGCCTGCCCCCCGATAGGCGCCGGTCGCCATCGTGTGCGTGAGCACTGCCTTCGCCCGGTAGTGCATCACAGGCACGTCGTAGACCGTAGTCTGCACCTTGGGACCGAGCGCTAGCGGGATGATGGCCGAGGATCCGACCGGCACCGCGCCGAGGTTGCCGAGCGTCTCGACGCGCAGCGCGAGGATGCGTCCGTCGCGGTCGAGCGCAAGCGCCGCTTTGGCATGCTGGTCGCGGCCCATGTGGCCTGCAAGAAAGTCTTCGCTGCGATCGGCGCGCCACTTCACCGGACGGCCCAGCCTGCGCGCGGCGTAGCAGACGAGCGCATCCTCGTTGCCGAGGCCGGTCTTCATGCCGAAGCCGCCGCCGATGTCGCCCACGACCACGCGGAACGCGTCCGGCTTCTGCCCGAACACGGCGCCGAGAAGCTCGCGCGCTCCGGTGGGCGTCTGGTTCTGGGTGTAGAGCGTGATGCGGCCGCTCTCGAACACCGCCACCGAGGCACGCGGCTCGAGCGCCATGGCGATTACGCGCTGATTGTGCAGTTCGATATCAACGATCCGATCGGCTCGGGTAAAGGCCGCGTTCACGGCCGCGGCATCGCCGTATTCCGCCTCGGCGGCGATGTTTCCCGTCGCCTGCGGCCAGACCAGCGGCGCGCCGGGCGCGACGGCGCTCCTGGCGTCGACGACGCTCGGCAGGTCGTCGTACTCGATCATCGCCAGCTCGGCCGCGTCCTGCGCGTGCGCCCGGGTATTCGCGACGATCGCCGCGACCGGCTGGCCGACGTAATAGACGCTTCCTTCGGCGAGCGGCGTGCGCGGCGGCGCCGCCATCGGCGAGCCGTCGGCGCGCTTGAAGAGCGGCGGGAAGGGAATGTGGCCGACGCCGTCGGCGCGCAGGTCGGCCATCGTCCACGCGGCGATGACGCCCGGCGCCCGCTTTGCCTCGCTCAAATCCAGGGCAGAGATTCGCGCGTGGGCGTAAGGCGAGCGCACCAGCACGAGCCACGCCTGGTGGGCGAGCTCCCGGTCGTCGCTGTAGAGGCCCTTGCCGACGAGCAGGCGGTCGTCCTCGAGGCGCTTCTGCGAGCGCGAGACGCCGAAGCGCGCGGATGACGGATCGAACTGGACTTGCAACTCGGGGGCGTTCATCGGGGAACAGTGCGAAAGGCCGAAAGCGCCGATTCTAGAAAAGAAAACCCCCGCCGGGGCGGGGGTCTCGAGGCTGGCCGACCGGCTCGTCTATTGTGCGTGCAGCTCGACACGCCGGTTCGCAGCGCGCCCGGGCTCGGTGCTGTTGTCGGCGATCGGACGTTCTTCGCCATAACCGTGCGCCGTCAGGCTGGCGGGATCGACGCCTTTGCTAACAAGGTATTTCTTGACCGCTTCCGCCCGGTTCTGGGAAAGCACTTGATTGCTCTCGGCCTTGCCGCGATCGTCGGTGAAGCCCGCGACCTCGGCCTTTACGTCGCCGCGCCGTATAAGCGCCGCCGCGACCGCGTCGAGCGTCGCAAGCGATCCGGAGGTCAAGCGCGCGGAGTTCGTTTCGAAGTTCACGCCTTCGAGGACGAGCATCTCGCAGCCGTTCGCGTCGACCTTCGCCCCGGAACGGGTGTTCGGGCAGCGGTCGGCGCCATCGGCCACTCCGTCGCCGTCGCTATCCGTGGCAGGCGTAAGCGCGGCGACCGACGTGCCGGCGGCCGCTGCGGCAACAGCGCCGGCGCCAGGCGCGGCGGCGGCTTCCGGCGCGGCCGCGACTACTGCCGGTGCCGGCTCGGCGGCAAGGGGGGCCGGGGTCGCCGCCGGAGCCGTTACCACCGGCGCCGGAAAGAGCGAGGGGTCGCATTCCTTGATCGCTTGCTCGCGCGTCCACGAGCCCGTGCGCACGCATTCTCCGTAGAGGTTCTTCACGACAGTGGTCGGCGACTGCAGCGCGTACGCCTCGGTGGTGGCGGACTGCGCATGCGCGCCGCCGACGAGGGCGAAATCGAGCGCTGCGAGAACGCCGATCGCCAGAGGATTCGAAATTTTCATGGGGTGCTCCTGTTCAGGCTGGTAGGCCGTTCAGTCTCCCCGCTCCGCGCAGCCTCATCTTGACGGTGGTCAAGGCCGCTGCATGCCACCCTTGAAAAGCCGGCTGGCAGCGCCAAGATTCCGGGCGGATTTCCGGAGACGACACCCGCATGGCTGAAACGACGACCAAGGAGACGCTCGGCTTCCAGGCCGAGGTCAAGCAGCTGCTCAACCTGATGATCCACTCCTTGTACTCCAACAAGGAGATCTTCCTGCGCGAGCTCGTCTCGAATGCCTCCGATGCAGCCGACAAGCTGCGCTTCGAAGCGCTCGCCAACAACGCGCTCTACGAAGGCGACGCGGACCTCAAGGTGGAGGTTTCCGTGGACAAGGCGGCGAGAACCCTGACTGTCCGCGACAACGGCATCGGCATGTCGCGCGACGAGGTGGTGCGCAACATCGGCACCATCGCGAAGTCCGGTACGCGCGAGTTTTTCCAGTCGCTGACCGGAGATCAGGCCAAGGATGCGAAGCTGATCGGCCAGTTCGGCGTCGGCTTCTATTCGGCGTTCATCGTCGCCGACCGTGTCACGCTCACCACGCGCCGCGCCGGGCTGCCGGCCGCGGAAGGCGTGCGCTGGGAATGCGACATGGATAAGGAAGCGGGCGCCTACAGCATCGAGACGATCGAGCGGCCGGCGCGCGGCACCGAGGTGGTGCTGCACCTGCGCGAGGGCGAAGAAGAGCTCCTCGACGAGTTCCGGCTGAAGCACATCATCCACAAGTACTCAGACCATATCGCCATCCCGATCCTCATGGGCGGCGAGAGCGTGAACCAGGCGGCGGCGCTCTGGACGCGGCCGAAGAGCGAGATCACCGACGAGCAGTACGTCGAGTTCTACAAGCACGTGGCGCACGATTTCGAAGCGCCGCTCGCGTGGACGCACAACCGGGTCGAGGGTCGGCAGGAGTACGTGCAGCTCCTCTACGTGCCGGCGCACGCGCCCTTCGACCTCTGGGACCGGACGCGCCGGCACGGCCTCAAGCTCTACGTGAGGCGGGTGTTCATCATGGACGACGCCGAGCAGCTCCTGCCGGCTTACCTGCGTTTCGTGCGCGGCGTGGTCGACGCCAACGACCTGCCGCTCAACCTCTCGCGCGAGATCCTGCAGCAGAGCCGCGACATCGACGCCATCCGCGCCGGCTGCACCAAGCGGGTGCTCGATCTGCTGACCGAGATCGCGCAGGGCGACCCGGAGAAGTACGCGAAATCCTGGGGCGAATTCGGCCGCGTGCTGAAGGAAGGCGTCGGCGAAGACTCGGCGAACCGCGGCCGCATAGCGGCGCTGCTGCGCTTCTCTTCCACCGGCGACGACAAGGAAGCCGAGGGCGTCTCGCTCGCGGACTACGTTGCGCGCATGAAGCCCGGCCAGGATGCGATCTACTACGTCACCGCGGAGACGTTTGCCGCGGCGAAGAACAGCCCGCATCTCGAGATTTTCAGGAAGCGCGGCGTCGAAGCGCTGCTGCTTCACGACCGGGTGGACGAATGGCTGGTGGCCAACCTGCCCGATTACGAGGGCAAGCGCCTCGTTTCGGTGGCGCGCGGCGAGGTCGACCTCTCGAAAATCGAGGGCGGCGACAAGACCGAGCCCGACTGGCAGGTCGGCAGCCACGCCGAGCTCTTGCGTGCGATGAAGGCGGCGCTGGAGGAGAAGGTCAAGGACGTGCGCCTGAGCCGCCGGCTCACGGAATCACCCTCCTGTCTGGTCGCTGACGAGCACGACATGGGCGGCAACCTCGCGCGCATCCTCAAGGCGGTCGGCCAGAAGGTGCCGAGCGCCAAGCCCATCCTCGAGATAAATCCCGGCCATCCGCTCGTCCGGCGCCTCAAGCCCGGCGAGGCACGCTTCGCCGACTGGGCCGGCCTGCTCTTCGACCAGGCACTCCTCGCCGAAGGGGGGCAGCTCGATGACCCCGCGGGGTTCGTCAGGCGCACCAACGAGCTCATGCTGTCCTGCAGCGCGTCCTGATCATCCTGCGCCGCTGAGCGTTTCGCGCCCGACGTTCTCTTAAGTCAGCCTTAAGCGATATCCTCCCACGATTCCGCACCCAATCCGGAGGAGGAACGCATGACTCAGAACACCCGCCGCAAGCTGCTGCAGACAGCCGGCGCCGCCGCCGCGACCGGCATCGCCGGCTTTCCGTTCATTCGCACTGCCGCCGCGCAGACCACCACGTGGAAAATCCAGACCTCGTGGCCGGCGGGCGTCGGGCTGAACACGTTCAAGGCCTGGTGCAACACCATCAAGGAGAAGACGGGCGGCGAGCTCGAGCTCAAGCCCTTCGCCGCGAAGGAAGTGGTGGGCGACTTCGAGCTGCTCGACGGCGTGAAGAACGGCGTGCTCGAGGCGATGAACTCGTTCTGCGTCTACTGGGTCGGCAAGATCCCGGCCACCGCCTTCCTCTCCTCGTACCTGATGGGCCTGCGCTACCCGCACGAGTGGGACATGTTCTTCTACAGCAAGGGCGGCGTGCAGATGGCGCGCGAGGTCTACGCCAAGCAGGGACTGTTCTGGGTGGGGCGAGTGCACCACGGGCCGAACATCATCCATTCCAAGAAGCCGATCCGCACCGCGGAGGACTTCAAGGGCCTGAAGCTGCGCGTGCCGGGCGGCATGATTGCCGAGGGCTTTGCGGCGATCGGCGCGCGCACCACGCTGCTGCCCGGGGGCGAAGTGTTCTCGGCGCTCGAGAAAGGCACGGTCGACGCCGCCGACTACACCGGGCCAGCGGTGAACTGGGACCTCGGCTTCCAGCAGGTCACGAAGTACATCTGGATGGGCCCGGTCGGCCTCGAGTCGATCTACCAGCCGGTCGACCTGATGGACATCGTCGTCAGCATGAACGCCTGGAAGAAGCTCTCGCCCAAGATGCAGCTGTGGTTCGAGAACGAGGTGGAGGCCTACTCGGCGCTGCACTTCGGCGCCATCCAGAAGGCCGACATGGAGACGTGGCCCAAATTCCTGAAAGCGGGCACCCAGATCAACCGCCTGCCTTTCGAGGACCTGGACAAGTTCCAGCGGGTCGCCGTGCCGATCTGGTTCAAATGGGCGAACAAGGACAAGGACGCGGCGCGGCTCTTCAAGGCGCAGCTCGAGATCATGGAGTCGCCCACCTGCGGCTATGTGACGCCCGACATGTACAAAGGGCAGAAGCTCAACGTCTGACCGATTCGAGGAGGAGGAGGTAATGGGGGAGGCGCCGCGGCGCCTCCCCCATTTCATGTCCGCGCCCAGCGATGCCGACCCTTAGCTTCGTACTACCGCACTGGATGTATTGGGGCGGGCTGCTCGTTTTTCCGCTCGCCGCCATGTATCTCGTGGCGCGCCAGACGCGGCACGGCGCGCCGCGCGAGCCGATCCTCTTCAACGCGTACCTCTTCTGGCTCACCGCCGGCTTCTCCGGCATCCACCGCTTCTACCTGAAGAGCTGGTGGGGCTTCGTCTTCATTCCGCTGTTCCTCGGCATCCTCTACTGCAACGCCCAGCTGCGCGACGTGTACGAGGACGTCTCGCGAACCTATGCCGCGCTCGAAGCCGGCACGACGGAGCTCGATCGCGCGAAGTTGGAGAATCCCGCGTCTGCGACGCCGGAGGAGCGCAAGCGCTACGAGAGCGCGCAGGCAGACTACGCCAAGCTCAAGTCGGATTATCAGGCGGCAAGGGCCGTATCCGACACGTGGTACGGCCGGGCACGCGCCCTCGGCATCCTGCTCGCGCTGCTGCTCCTCGCCGACGCGCTGCTCATTCCGCGCATCGTGCGCCGGCTCCACGCTAGCGGCCGGACCGGCGTCGCCGTCGCGGCAAGCGGACCCGTGGCGCCGCCGCCGCCCGACGTGCCGGCGATCGGCACGGCCGAGGACCCGACCCTGCACGTGCACACGCGTTTCACCGACGCGATCGAGTGGATCAACGTCAAGGCCGGCGAATACGTCGCCTACTGGGGCGTAATCGCGGTGTTCGTCTACTACTACGAGGTGCTGGCGCGCTATGTCTTCAACTCGCCGACCAATTGGGTGCACGAGAGCATGTTCCTCATGTTCGGCATGCAATACATGATCTCCGGCGCCTACGCCTACAAGGAAGACCAGCACGTGCGCGTCGACGTCGTGTACACGCATCTGTCCGAGCGCGGCAAGGCGATCGCCGACATCGTCTCTTCGCTCTTCTTCTTCATCTTCACGGTCACCATGCTGTGGACGGGCTGGAAGTTCGCCTCGGACGCGATGCAGAACCGGGAGACGTCGTTCACCGAGTGGACGGTGCAGTACTGGCCGGTGAAGCTGGCGATCCCGGTCGGGGCGGCGCTGATCGTGCTGCAGGGGGTCTGCAAGCTCATCAAGGACATCACGCTGGTCGCGCGCAGGGGGGCGTAGCGAATGGGAATCGAGCTTTCGATCGGCTGGCTGAGCGAAAGCT
>DASQYN010000592.1:0-9027 GCA_035639215.1 Burkholderiales bacterium | reverse complement strand
CTGCTTGTTGAAGCGCTTTTCCCGGTCGAACTGGGCGAGGTGCTTGGCGAGCGCCTTCTCCGCGCTTTCCTGCGCGCGCGGATCGAGCGTGGTGAAGATGCGCAGTCCTTCCGAGCGCAGGTCGGAGTCGTCGTAATCGCGCCGCAGCTGGCGGTGCACCAGCTGCAGGAAGGCCGGGTAGGGCGAGGTGCCCATGCCGGGCCGGCTGCTCACGCCGAGATCGGAGGTGCGCGCGAGCGTGTACTGCTCGAGGTTCAGATAGCCGCGCTCCTTCGCTTCGCGCAGCACCAGGTTGCGCCGCTCGAGCGCGCGCTGCGGATGGCGCCGGGGGTCGTAGACCGCGGGGCCCTTGACCAGCGCGACGATCAGCGCCGATTCGGCCGGCGTGAGGGTGCGCACCTCCTTGTTGAAGTAGAACTGCGCCGCCAGCCCAACGCCGTGGATCGCCCGGTCGCGGTCCTGGCCGAGGTAGATCTCGTTCAGGTACGTCTCGAGGATCTCGTCCTTGCCGTAGTGCGCCTCGAGCAGGACCGCCATGATCAGCTCGGTGAACTTGCGGCTCAAGGTGCGCTCGGGCGTGAGGAAGAAGTTCTTCACCAGCTGCTGGGTGATCGTGCTGCCGCCCTGCACGCGGCCGCCGCCGAACAGGCTCAACGCGGCGCGCGCGAGGCCGCGCGGATCGAAGCCGAAGTGCGAATAGAAGTTGTGGTCCTCGACGGCGATCAGCTCCTGGATCAGCTGCGGCGGCACTTCGGAGAGGCGCACCAGCACGCGGTCCTCGTTGCCCGACGGATAGATGCCGCCGATCGCGCGCGGCTCCAGGCGCGCCAGCGCGACGTCTTTTCCTTCGCCGTCCTTCACCGCCGTCACCCTGCCGGATTCGAATGAGACGACGATGCGCCGCGCCGGCTGCGCGCCGTCCCAGAACATGAACGGCCGCACGGCGATCTCGAGCGTGCCGTCGCCCGCGACGAACCAGCCCGGTTCCACGCCGCCGTTGCCGCTCCGGTAGCCGAGGCTCTTCAGCTCGTCCTCGACGTCGGCCTGCGGCACGCGCAGCCCGGCGTGCAGCTCCAGCGGCCGGGCGTAGATGCGGGCGGGCAGGGCGAAGCGCCGCCCCTCGAACTCGTTGCGCACGCGCACGTCGAGATAGGCGGTGAAAATGGCGAGCCCCGCCGCGCCGAGGAGCAGCGCGTAGCCGAAATACCTTAGGATGCGAGAGCGACGCGCCATCGACGGATTTTAGCGTTCACAACACGAACAACATGCCGCTGGAACGTGCCGTGCTTCCTGTCCCCGGTCCCCGACAGCTGCTCGCCGATTCGGGCGGCGTGTACGTCGCGAACGCGGTGGTGGCGTTTCTCTTCTCCTGCACCGGTCCGGTGGCGATCATCCTTTCGGTCGCCGCGGGCGCCGGGCTCTCCGAGGGCGACATCGCCTCGTGGATCTTCGGCGGCTTCTTCCTCAACAGCCTCATCACCATCGCCTTCTCCCTCGCCTACCGCCAGCCGCTCGTCTTCCTCTGGAGCATTCCCGGCTCGGTGCTGCTCGGCCCGGCGCTCGGCCATCTTGGCTTTGCCGAGGTCGTCGGCGCCTTCCTCGCCACCGGCGTGCTGATGCTGCTGCTCGGCCTCTCCGGCTGGGTGCGGCGCGCGATGGAAGCGGTGCCGATGCCGATCGTCATGGCGATGGTCGCCGGCGTGTTCCTGCGCTTCGGCATCGGCCTCGTGCATTCGTTCCGCGACGACCTCGCGCTCGCTTCTTCCATGACCGCCGCCTGGCTCGCCTTTACGGCGGTTTCCAGGATAGGCAGGATCGTGCCGCCGCTCATCGCCGCGCTCGTCGTCGGCGTGGTAGTCATGATGGCAGAGAAAACCTTCAAGCCGACCGACGGCGCGCTGCTTGCCATCGTTTCGCCACATTTCTACGCGCCGCGCTTCTCGTGGAACGCGATGGTGGAGCTCGTAGCGCCGCTCGCGATCACCGTGCTCACGGTGCAGAACGCGCAGGGCATCGCCATCCTCACCGCGGCCGGCCACAAGCCGCCGACCAACGCGATCACCGCGGCTTGCGGGGTCGGCGCCTTCGTCACCGGTCTCTTCGGCGCGGTGTCGACCTGCCTCACCGGGCCGGTGAACGCGGTCATCACGAGCGCCGGCGAGAAGTCGCGCCACTACACCGCGGCGCTCGTCGTGGCGGCGCTCGCCATGATGTTCGGGCTGCTCGCGCCGCTCTTCACGCGGCTGCTTCTCGCGACGCCGCCCGCGTTCATCGCCGCGCTCGCGGGGCTAGCGATGCTGCGCGTGCTGCAGACCGCTTTCCAGATCTCCTTCCGCGACCGGTTCAGTTTCGGCGCGCTCACCTGCTTCCTCGTCACGGTCGCCGACCTGCCGATCTTCCACATCGGCGCGCCCTTCTGGGGCCTGGTCTTCGGCCTCGCCGTGTCCTGGCTGCTCGAAAGGAAGGACCTGGAAAGGAAATGAGGTGAGCGGCGAGTTCCGTTACTGGTGGGAGGATTTTCCCGCGGGCCGGACGTTCGACTACGGCCGGCGCGTGCTTTCGCAGGCCGAGATCATCGAATTCGCGCGGCAATGGGATCCGCAGCGCTTCCATATCGATCCGCAGGCGGCGAGGGCGACGCCCTTCGGCGGCATCGTCGCTTCCGGCTGGCACACCGGCTGCGTGCTCATGCGTCTGATGTGCGATGCGTATCTCAACGAGTCCTCGTGCATCGGCTCGCCCGGCATCGAGCAATGGCGCTTCGCGCTGCCGGTGCGGCCCGGCGATGCGCTGCGTTTTCGCGCCACGGTGCTCGAGTCGCGCCCGTCGTCGAGCAAGCCCGATCGCGGCATCGTCAAGTTCCGCTGGGAGCTCTTCAACCAGCGCGACGAGCTGGCCGTCTCGATGGTCGGCACCCAGTTCTACCTGCGCCGGCCGAAGTAGCTTGCACGTCCTTCGCCGCCGCGACTTCGCGCTTTTCCTCGGCGGCCGCTTCGCCTCGGTGCTCGCGGCGCAGATGCAGTGGGTCGGCATCGGCTGGTACCTCTACGACCTGACCGGCAGCGCGATGACGCTCGCCTTTGCCGGGCTCGCGGCGTTCGTGCCGATCGCGCTGCTCACGCTCCCGGCGGGCGACCTCGCCGATCGCGTCGACCGGCGCTGGCTGCTCGCCGCAGCGCACCTCTTCCAGGCGGGAGCGGCGGCGCTACTCTTCTTCCTGGTTCTGATCCGGTTTGCTTCCCCCTGGGCGTTCTATGCGGCGCTGGTGCTCTCCGGCACCACTCGCGCGCTCTCGGGGCCGGCGGCGAAATCGATCGTGCCGCTGCTCGTGCCGCGCGAGCAGTTCGCGCAGTCGGTTGCGTGGACGACCTCGACCCAGCAGATCGCGGTGATCGCCGGGCCGGCGCTCGGCGGGCTGGTCTATCTCCTCGGCGGGCCGGTGACGTTCGCCGCCTGCTTTTTCCTCGCGCTCGGCGCGGTGGTTGCGATGATCGCCATAAGAACCGAGGTGCTCAGCAAGAAGGAAGCCGGGACCACGGCACTGGCGCGGGCGATGGCCGGCCTGCGCTTCGTCGCGAGCCAGCCGATCCTGCTCGGCGCCATCTCGCTCGATCTCTTCGCCGTGCTGATCGGCGGCGTGAACGCGCTGCTCCCGGTGTTCGCGCGCGACATCCTGCAGGTAGGGCCGGGCGGGCTGGGCCTGCTTCGCAGCACCTTCGCGGTCGGCGCGATCGTCACCAGCCTCGCGCTCGCGCAGCTCCCGGAGGCCCGCCAGCCGCACGCCGGCCGGGCGCTGTTCGGCGGCGTGGCCCTGTTCGGTGCCGGCGCTTTGCTTTTCGCCTGGTCCACGCATTTGTCGCTGTCGATGGCGGCGCTGGCCGTCATGGGAGCGGGCGATTCGCTAAGCGTTTTCGTCCGCGCCACGGTGGTGCAGCTCGCCTCACCCGAGGCGATGCGCGGCCGGGTGAGCGCGATCCATGTGCTGTTTGTCGGTTGCACCAACGAGCTCGGCGAATTTCGCGCCGGCCTGCTCGCTTCCTGGCTCGGTGCGGTGCCCGCGGCCCTCGCAGGCGGCGTTGGCACCCTCCTCATCGTCGCGCTGTGGGGGCAGCTCTTCCCCGCGCTGCGGCGGGTCGACCGCCTGAGCGAAGTGGCCCCGGAAAGCGCGTCGAGAGTGGGCAATATTGCCTTTCCTGAGTCACGGGAAATATCGTCAAATCAGCGCACTGGGAGACGAAGTTAAGAAACCAGCTCAGGGGGCGGCCCCAAGGTCGGTGTGAGGCGCGACCTTGGGGCCGCAGGCAGTCGGTTCCCACGGGAGAGCGCCATGAGCGAACGCTGGAAGTGGCTGGTGCGCTACGCCGTCGTGATCGTGCTGGCTGTGATCCTCGCCGCAGCGCTCGGCGAGATGTCGCTTTTCAAGACCACCCGGATCGGCAAGACCGGGCTCAACGCCGCGCGCATCGTCCAGTTCCTCGGCTTTGGCGGCGCCCTGCTCGTGCTTTGGCTGACCGCGCAGCGGGCCGCGGCGCTTCTTCCCGGTAGCGACCGGCGCTGGGTCGTACTCAAGGGCATCCTTCTGCCGCTCGCCACGCTGGTCATCGTCGCCGCGGGCCAGGCTGTGGCGCTGCTCCTCTTCGGGCCGCTGATGAACCGCGCCTGGCAGGAGGCCTACAACTGGTTCGCCATCGCGGCGATCATCCTCAGCGCGGCCTGGCTTCTGCTCGCACTCTTCACCGGCTCGTCATCGCTCGCGCCGCTGCTCGGCAACGGTCGCAGCCGCGCCTAGCCCTCTTTCGTAGTCATGCTGGCGTGCGCCGAAACGCGCATGCGCCGGGGCTTGCGTTTTGCAGCACCGAGGCGTGCGATGGCGCCTAACTAGTGCCCTGTCTCTTGTTGGCCTCGCGTTCGCCGGGACGGCGTTCCCCCAGGACGCGTTGCCCGATCTCGCCTCGTCGCCGCGCAGGGAGACGAAGAGCTACGGTATCCCGGCGGCGGAGATCATCCTCTTCGACGCGCTGCTCAACCGCATCGACAAGCGGCTCTACGGCGAGGACTACGCGGTCAGCGAGTCCTCCGTCCGGCGCAACCTCAAAGGTCCCTGGGTCGTCGACAACGACCCGTATTCCGTCAACCAGCTCCTGCACCCGTATCAGGGTTCGATTTACTATGGCTTCGCCCGCTCGGCCGGGCTGGGTTTCTGGACCTCCTTCGGCTACACCTTCGCCGGCAGCCTCGGATGGGAGCTTGCCGGCGAGAGTACGCCGCCCTCGAAGAACGACCAGGTGGCGAGCGGAATTGCGGGCAGCTTCCTCGGCGAGTCGCTCTTCCGCATGTCGAACCTGGTGCTCGAGCGCGGCGGCACGGGCTTCTGGCGCGAGCTTTCCGCGGCGCTCATCTCGCCCTCGACCGGCTTCAACCGCCTGGCGTTCGCCGAGCGCTTCCGGCAAGTGCTGGACAGCCATGAGGCCGCGTACTACAGCCGCGTGCAGGTGGGCGCGAGCGGCTCGCTGCAGCGCTCGGCGAGCCCGCCCGCCCTCGAGCGCAACGAGATGCTCGTCGACTACGCGATGGATTACGGTCTGCCGGGAAAGCCGGGCTACCGCTATGACCGGCCCTGGGACTACTTCAGCTTCCAGATCATCGCTTCAAGCGCCAATGCGGTGGAGAACCTTTCGACGCGCGGCCTGCTCTTCGGCACCGACTATGCGAAGGGAGACAACTACCGCGCCCTGTGGGGCCTCTACGGCAGCTACGACTACATCGCGCCGCAGGTCTTCCGCATCTCGAGCACGGCGCTGGCGCTCGGCACGACCGGCCAGCTGCGGCTTCCCCACGACATGGTGCTTCAAGGCACGCTTCTCGCCGGCCTCGGCTACGCCGGCGTGAGCACGCTGCACGGCTCTACTGCCACGGACTACCACTATGGAACGACGCCGCAGGGCCTGCTCAACCTGCGCCTCGTCTTCGGCAACCGCGCCTCCCTCGAGCTCAACGCGCGGGAGTTCTTCGTGAGCCGGGTCGCCGGCGCAGGCATCGGCGGGCGCGACAATATCGCGCGCGCCGACTTTACGGTAACGCTGCGCCTCTACCGCGAGCACGGCGTCGCGATCAAGTACCTCTGGTCGCGGCGCGACGCGACCTTCCCGACGCTCGCCGATCTCTCGCAGAGCCGGGCGACGGTTGGCCTCTACTACGCTTACCTCGCTCGGGAAGGACTCGGCGCCGTCCGCTGGCAATAGGCGCTAGACCGGTGGCTCGGTCAGGTCGCGCTCGGCGTACGGCTTCACGCCCTTCGTGATCTCCTCGCTGGGCTGTGGCTGCGCCGCTTCGTCGATCTTCCGCGCGAGCTGCTCCTCCTGCCGCGTGCGCGGCGTCAATGCGGCAGCGAGCGCGCCGATGGCGAGGCCGATCGCGCCGATGGCGAGCGGCTGCTCCCGCATCATCGAGTCGAGGCTGCTCTTCGCACGATCCACTTGCGCCTGCGCCGTGTCGCGGACCTGCGTCGCCTTGTCTCGCACGGCGCTCGCGGTCTCGCCCAAACGGGCTTTCGCTTGCGAGGCTTTTTGGCCGAAGCCCGGCTCGGTTTGGGTCCCCGAATTCATGCGTCCGGTCGCCATCAGCCAGGCGAGGCCGACGCCGACCAGCGCCACCGGCATCGGGTTCTGCTTCGCCTGATCGCCGAGGTTGGAAAGAAACTCCGCGCCGCCGCTGTTGCGCAGGTATTGGACGCCCTGGTCGAACATCTGTCCCGGCGTGAGGCGCTCCTCGATCGCCGAGAGGGTGCCGTCCATTTCACGCCGGGTGCGCTCGATCTCGGCCTGGATCTCCTGCGGCCGGCGGGTGCTGCCGTTGCCGTCGCTCCTCATCGCGCGTGCTCCTTGGCGAGCTGCGCATCGTCGCGCAGCGATTGCAGGGTGCGCCCGGGCGCGAGGCCTTCGGCGCTGACGTTGTGCCGGCCGCGCCTGAGCAGCACGTAGCCGACGATCATCACGATCGCGCCGACGATGAGCGGCGCCAGCCACACCGCGTGCGGGCTGTCGATGATCATGTCGAGCACGCCGACGGCGGCGAAGAGCAGGACCAGGAAGCCGGCGAACATTACGCCGCCGGCGATCGCCAGCTCGGCCGCGCCGGTGCCCATCTGGGACACTTTCTGGGAAAGCTCCGCCTTGGCGAGCTCCGCCTCGTCGCTCACCAGCACCGAGGTTTCGCGCCAGAGGTCGGAGAAAAGCCCCATCAGCGGCTTGCCGTCAGCCCGCGCCTGGCGGCCGGCGGGCGCTCGGTTCGTTTCATTTCTCATGTCGCTTGCTTGCATGCGGGTTCCTCAGGATTGCGGGTTGCGGGATTCGGCCTGCGCGCTCTTCAGGAAGCGCATCGCCAGGAAGCCGGCCGCGAGCGAGACGCCGAAGAAGGCGAGCGGCTGCAAGCGCGCGAACGACTCGGCGTCGCGGATCAGGCCGTCGACGTCCTTCGCGCGCAGCCTGGCCGAGACCTGCTCGAGGCCGCTCGCCGCGCGCTCGGCCATCCGGCCGAGCATCGGCTGGTTTCCTTCGTTCATCTGGCCGGCCGCGCCGCGCAGGGCGCCTGCCATTTCCCCCAGCTGCCCGGCGGCCTGGTCCTTCTGCGCCTGGGCGGTTTGCTTCGCTTTGACCTTGGCGGACTCGATCGCTGACGGCACGGCTGAGCTCCTCGAAACGGAAATGTCCGGGAAGGCAGCAAGCGCCGTGCGCCGTTCGGGCGCGCGATGAAGTGCCTGTGGTCTAGCCGCCGACGCCGAGGTAGGTGGCGGTGACCTGGCGCTCGGCGCGCAGCCGCTCGGGCGTCCCCTCGAAGACCACGCTGCCGTGGTCGATGACGTAGACGCGGTCGGCGAGCTGCAGCGCCATCTCGGCGTTCTGCTCGACGAGGAGCAGGCTCACCCGCTCGGCCTTCAGGCCGCGGATCGTATCCATCACGGCGTTGACGACGATCGGCGCGAGGCCCTGCGACGGCTCGTCGAGGAGCAGCAGCTCCGGCCCGGTGAGGAGCGCGCGGGCGAGGGCGAGCATCTGCTGCTCGCCGCCGGAGAGCTGCTGGCCCTGGTTGCGCAGCCGCTCCCGCAGCCTGGGAAAGCGCTCCAGCACCGCCGCCATCTGCCATCGCGAGGACGCGCGCTGCGCGATGGCGAGGTTCTCCTCGCAGGTGAGGAAGGAGAAGATGCCGCGCGTCTCGGGAACGAGCGCGATGCCCAGGCGCGAGATGCGATGCGGTTCGACGCCGGCGATGTTGCGCCCCTTGTAGCGCACTGTGCCGGAGCGCGGCGGCGTGAGGCCGGCGATGCAGCGAAGCGTGGTCGTCTTGCCCGCGCCGTTGCGGCCGAGGAGCGCCACCACCTCGCCTTCGCCGACGGCCAGGCTCAGGCCGTGCAGGATGTGGCCGATGCCGTAGAACGCGTCGACGTCGCGCAGCTCGAGGATCACGCCGCCACCCCACCGAGGTAGGCCTTGCGCACGTCGGGATTGCGCTGGATCTCGGCCGGCGTGCCCTCGGCGATGAGCGAGCCGAAGTGCATGACCGAGATGCGGTCCGACACGCTCATGATGATGTCCATCTTGTGCTCGATGAGCACGATCGTGTAGCGGCCTTTCAGGGTGCGCACCAGCGCGACCATGCGCCGCGTCTCCTCGGGCGAGAGCCCGGCCGCCGGCTCGTCGAGCAGCAGCACCCGCGGCTGGGCGGCGAGCGCGATCGCCAGCTCGAGCTGGCGCTGCTCGCCGTGCGAGATCTCGCGCGCCAGCCGGTTCTGGTGATCCAGCAATCCGACATCGCCCAGGGCCTGTCGCGCGCGCTCGAGCAGGTCCGGATAGCGCCGCGCCGGGCGCCACATCAGCCCTTGCCACGACCCGCGGCAGGCGAAAGCCGCCACCCACACGTTGTCGAGCAGGCTGAAGCCGGGAAAGACATTGGTGCGCTGGAAGGAGCGGGCGAGGCCGAGGTGCGCGATGCGGTGGGCCGGGGTTCCGGTGATTTCCCTTCCGTCGAAAA
>DASQYN010000591.1:0-8935 GCA_035639215.1 Burkholderiales bacterium | reverse complement strand
GGTGCTGAAGACCTCGAGCGGCAAGATCCGCCGTGCGGCCTGCCGCGAGCTCTACGAGAAGGGCTTGCTCGGCGCGGCGCAGCGGCCGGTGACGCTGCAGCTCGCGCGCCTCGCGCTCGGCGGCGCGCTCGCTTCCGCCCGCGCGCTCGCGCGCCTCGCCGGCGTGCTTCTTTACGGCGCCTGCGCCTGGCTTCTCTTGGCGCTGCTCGGGGTCGCCGGAACCGCGGTGCTGCTCGTGCTGCCCGCGTCACGCGGGCGCGGCTGGTCGCGCCGCGTGGCGCGCGCATTCGTCGCGCTCTCGGGGATCCCGGTGCGCGTCGACGGCCTGCAGCATCTCGCCGGCGCGCTGCCGGCCGTCGTCGTCACCAACCATGCGAGCTATACCGACGCGATCCTCCTTACGGCGGTGCTCCCGGAGGAGCCGCGCTTCGCCGCCAAGGCGGAATTCGCGCGGCAGCCGCTGCTCGGGTCGCTGATGCGCCGCATCGGCGTGCGCTTCGTCGAGCGCGCCGCCGCGCTCCAGGCGATCGAGGATGCGCACGCCATTGCGCGCGCGGTCGCGGCGGGCGAGTCGCCGGTGCTGTTTCCCGAAGGTACTTTCACCCGCGCGCCAGGGCTGCGCGCCTTCCACCTCGGGGCGTTCGCCGCCGCCGCGGAGAGCCGCCGTCCGGTGGTGCCGGTCACGCTGCGCGGCACGCGCTCGGTGCTGCGCGACGGCTCGTGGCTGCCGCGGCGCCACGCCGTCGAAGTCATCGTGCACCCGCCGATCTTTCCGCGCGACACGGGCTGGAACGAGGTGCTCAGGCTGCGCGACGAGGCGCGGCGCGCCATCCTCGCCGACTGCGGCGAGCCCGATGCCGCGGCTCAGCCGCGCTGAGCCTTGAGGCTGCGGTGCAGCACCTTGCCGAGAGGCGACTTCGGCAGGCTGTCGCGGAACTCGATGCGCACCGGACGCTTGTAGGGGGCGAGGCGCGCGGCGCAATGCTCGGCGAGCGCCTTCGCGGTGAGCGACGGGTCGCGCTTCACGACGAAGAGCGCGACCGCCTCGCCGCTTTTCGGATGCGGCATGCCGACGGCACCGGCGTCCCTGACGCCGGGGTGAGCGAGCGCCACCGCCTCGATCTCGCTCGGATAGGCCTTGAAGCCCGACACGACGATCACGTCCTTGCGCCGCTCGACGAACTCGACATAGCCGCGCTCGTCGATGCGCCCGAGGTCGCCAGTGCGCAGCCAGCCGCCGGCGAAGAAGGCCTGCGCAGTCTCTTCGGGGGCGTTCCAGTAGCCGCGCATCACTTGCGGGCCGCGCACGCAAATCTCGCCTACCTCTCCTCGTCTCATTTCGCCGCCAGTCTCATCGCGAATCGTTACCTCGGTGCCTGGCACCGGCAGGCCCAGCTTGCCGCTGAACTCGCGCGCGTCGGCCGGGTTGCAGCACACGTTCGGCGAGGCTTCGGTGAGGCCGTAGCCTTCGATGAGCGTTCGGCCGGTCAGCCGCTGCCAGCGCTCGGCGACCGTGCGCTGCACCGCCATGCCGCCCGCGACGGCGAGCTTCAGCCCGGAAAAATCCAGGCGCTGGAAGCGCGGATTGTCGAGCAGCGCCGCATAGAGCGTGTTCACGCCGGTGATGGCGCTGAAGCGCGTGCGCTCGAGCTCGCGCACGAAGGAGCGCATGTCGCGCGGATCGGCGATCAGCACGTTGCGCCCGCCCAGCTGCATAAAGACGAGCAGGTTCGCCGTCAGCGCGAAGATATGGTAGAGCGGCAGCGCGGTGATCGCGGTCTCCACGCCTTCGTCGAGCGTGCGGCCTATCCAGGCTACCGTCTGCGCGACGTTCGCGGCGATATTCGAATGGGTGAGGATCGCTCCTTTGGGACGGCCGGTGGTGCCGCCGGTGTATTGGAGAAGGGCGATGTCTTCGCGAGCGACCGATCCCTCGGGCAGCACATGCCCCCCGCCCTGGGCTTTTCTGAACGATACGCGGCCCGGCAAGTGGACCGGCGCGGGCGGGCGCTTCCTGCGGACGGCGAAATTCGTCGCCCAGCGCTTCGCCGCCGGAAAGAGATCGCCGACCTGCGTCGTCACCACGTGGCGCACCGCGGTGCCCGGGAGCGCCTGTTCGACCGTGTGCGCGAATTGCTCGAGCACCACCACGACCGACGCTCCCGAGTCGGCGAGCTGGAACTGGAGCTCGGCCGCCGTATAGAGCGGGTTCACGTTCACCGCCACGAGGCCTGAGCGCAGCACGCCGAGCAGGGCGACCGGATACTGGAGAAGGTTGGGCAGCATGAGCGCGACCCGCTCGCCCGGCGCGAGGGCGAGCACGCCGCGCAGGAAGGCGCCGAACGCCGCCGAGCGTTCGTCCACCTCGCGGTAGGTAAGCGTGACGCCGAGGCTCGTGAACGCCGGGCGCTCGCGCCAGCGCGCGAAGCTCGCCTCGGCGAGCGCCTTCAGGGTCTTGATCTCCGTCAAAACCGGGTTTCCCCGCTGCTGTCCAATGGGCTCATGCAAACACCGAATATTTTCCTCGCCTATGCGCCGCGCGGCGCGGGGCTGCGCTGCGCGCTTGCCTATCTCTCCTCCGAGCGCGACATCTACGGCTGGTTCACCGGGCCGCGTAACGACACGAGCTGGGTGAGCACGTATTTCCTGCTCGAAAACCTGTTCACGAAAAGCCCTGCCCGCTACGAGGCGGTCGACGCGGCCGATCTGCACTCGGGCTGGTCGCTCGACGAGGTGCGACGCCACCAGCTCGCGGGCGTGCAGGAGATCTTCGCGCGCGAATGGCTCTTCTACCGCAACGCGCCCTGGGCCTCGGCCGAGCTCGAGGCCTATCACGAAGCCGAGCTCGCGGCTGGCGAGGTGAACCTGCGCTTCGAGCGCCTGGCGAAGCTCGACAAGCGCCAGCCGAACTGGACCTACTACTCGCCGGGCTTCGAGCGCTCGGTGCTGCGTCATCTGGCGGCGCGCTGGCCGCTCGAGTACCGGCCGCACGTCGATGAGCGCCGCGTCGTCGAGCATTTCCGTCCATAACGCGGACATCGCCCGGCTCTTCGACGAGATCGCCGATCTCCTCGAGCTGCGCGACGAGAACCCGTTCCGCGTGCGCGCGTACCGCAACGCGGCGCGCATCGTCGGCGAGCTGCGCCTCGACATCGCGCAGACGCTCGCGAAGGGCGGCGAGCTGCCGAAGCTCTCCGGCATCGGCGAGGACCTCGCCGGCAAGATGCGCGAGATCGCCGCCACCGGCAGCTGCAAGCTGCTCGAGCAGCTGCGGCGCAAGTTTCCCGCCGGCATCACCGAGCTCCTGACGTTGCCGGGGCTCGGCCCGAAGCGCGTGCGCACGCTGTACGACAAGCGCATCACTTCGCTCGCCGACCTCGAGCGCGCGGCACGCGAAGGCAGACTGCACGACATCGCCGGCTTCGGCGAGAAGACCGAGGCGCGCGTGCTCGAGGCCGCGGCGGCGCGCTCCTCCAAGGTGCAGCGCTTCAAGCTCGCCATGGCGGCCCAGTACGCCGAGCCGTATGCGAAGCACATCGGCGGCGTGGTGGCCGGAAGCTACCGGCGCATGAAGGAGACGGTCGGCGACCTGGACTTCCTCGTCTGCACCGACCAGCCCGAGGCGGCGATCGAGCGCTTCGTCACGTACCCCGAGGTGAAGGAGGTGGCCGCGCACGGCACCACACGCGCCGCAGTGGTGCTGGCGAGCGGCCTGCCGTGCGACCTGCGCGTCGTGCCGCGCGAGAGCTTCGGCGCGGCGCTGCACTACTTCACCGGGTCGAAGGCGCACAACATTGCCGTGCGCAAGCTCGGCATCGAGCGCGGCCTGAAGATCAACGAGTACGGCGTCTGGCGCGGCAAGCGGCGGATCGCCGGTGAGACCGAGGAATCGGTGTACGCGGCGGTGGACCTGCCCTACATCGCGCCCGAGCTGCGGGAGGCTAGCGGCGAGATCGAGGCGGCGCGGCGCGGCGAGCTGCCGAAGCTCGTCACGCTCGAGGACCTGCGCGGCGACCTGCACGCGCACACGAAGGCCACCGACGGGCGCAATACAATCGCCGAGATGGCGGCCGCGGCGAGGGCGCTCGGCCTGGAGTACCTCGCCATCACCGAGCACTCGCGGCGCGTCGCCATGGCGCACGGTCTCGATCCGCAGCGGCTAGGGCGGCAGATCGAAGAGATCGACCGGCTCAATGCAAAGCTTTCGGGCATTACCGTGCTGAAGGGCATCGAGCTCGACATCCTCGAGGACGGAGCGCTCGATCTGCCGGACGCGATCCTCTCGCGCCTGGATCTCGTCGTCGTGGCGGTGCACAGCAAGCTCGCCCTGCCGCGCGCGCGGCAGACCGAGCGCATCCTGGCGGCGCTCGAGAACCCCTACGTTTCGATCCTCGCCCATCCGACCGGGCGGCTGATCGGCGAGCGGGAGGCGTACGACGTCGACATGCTCGCCATCGCGCGCAAGGGCCGCGCGAAGGGCGTCGCGCTCGAGCTGAACGCGCATCCGGACCGGCTGGATCTCACCGACGTACATTGCCGGATGGCCAAGGACGAGGGGGTGCCGGTCGCCATCAGCTCGGACGCGCACGGCGTCGACGGGCTAGGCGTGCTGCGCTACGGAGTGGGCCAGGCGCGGCGCGGCTGGCTCGAGAAGCGCGACGTACTTAACACCCGATCGCTTGCCGAGTTGCGTCAATGGCTTTCTCACAGACCGCATGTTCAGCCACGTCGACTCGCTGAGCCAGCTTAACCAGAGCGCGCCGCTCGAGCACAAGCTCGCCGCGATCCATCACGCGCTGCGCGGCGAGCTGCCGTTCGTCGACCGCATTGCCGTCGCCTCCTACGATCCGGGGACCGATCTCCTCGGCACCTTCCTCGCGAGCCCGCACGAGCCGAAGGAGCTCGTGCGCTACGAGGCGCGGCTCGCCGACTCGCCGATGCTCGCCGAGATCGCGCGCAGCGGTCGCCCGCGCGTGGTCAACGACCTCGAGATCTTCGGCGCCGGCGGGCGCCACCACACGCGCATCATCGCCGAGCAGGGTCATCGCTCGAGCTACACGGTGCCGATGCTGCACGACGGCGCCTTTTGGGGGCTCGTGTTCTTCAACTCCCGGACCGCCGGAGCGCTCACCGAGCCGGTGCTGAGGCGGCTCGACGCGTACGCGCACCTCATCTCGGCGCACGTCATCACCGAGGAGCTTGCCTCTCGCCTCGTGGCCGCGGTGGTGAAGACGGCGCACGATTTCGTGCACCTGCGCGATCCGGAGACCGGCGGCCACATCGACCGCATGGCGCGCTACGCGCGCCTTATCGCGCAGCAGCTCGCCGCGACCGGCGCCGCGGCGCTCGCCGACGCCGACATCGAGACGATCTTCGAGTTCGCCCCCCTGCACGACATCGGCAAGATCGCGATCCCCGATCGGATCCTGCTCAAGCCCGCGGACCTCACCGACGCCGAGCGCGCCGAGATGGAAGCGCACACCGTGCGTGGCCGGGAGATGGTCGACGCGATCGCGCGCAATTTCGGCCTGGGAGAGCCCGCCGGGCTCGACGTGCTGCGCCACATCGCCGAATCCCATCATGAGGCGATGGACGGCAGCGGCTATCCGCGCGGGCTGCACGCCGACGAGATTCCGCTCGAGGCTCGCATCGTCGCGGTGGCCGATGCCTTCGACGCGCTCACCACGGCGCGCCCCTACAAGGCGGCGTGGTCCAACGAGCAGGCATTCGCGTGGCTGCGCGGCGAGGCGCGCGCGAAGTTCGACCAGCAATGCGTGGAGGCGCTCGCCGCCAATGCCGCCCGGGTGGCGGCGATCCAGGCTCAGTTCGGCGACGGGGAGCCGGCGCCGGCGTAGCGCGCGAGGCGCTTCGTCACCTGCAGCACCGTCGGCTCGCCGGGCACCTTGCGTACCTCGAAGCCCAGCGCGCGCACGAAGCGCAGCATGTCGCGGTTGTCGCGCAGGACGATGCTCTCCATCGTCTCGAAGCCGCGGCTGCGTGCATGGTCCATGAGCGCGAGCATGAGCAGGCCGGCAATGCCGGTCTTGCGCCATTCGTCGGCGATGACGATGCCGAAGTCGCAGCTCCGGATGTTCTCGATGGCGGCATAGCGAGCCTCGCCGACGAGGCGCGGCTCGCCGGCGACGACTGTCTCGCAGACGAACGCCATGCGGCTCTCGTAGTCGACATGGGTGAAGCCGTGGAGCAGGCGATCGTTCAACTGGCGGACGAACTTCATGAAGCGCATGCGCAGGCTTTCCGGGCAGAGCCGCTGGAAGAAAACGCGGGTCGCCGCCTCGTCTTCCGCCCGGATCGGCCGGATGACGACGCTGCGGCCGTCGGCGAGGATGTGCCGGCGCTCCAAGGCTTCGGGATAGTCGACCATCGACCCATTGTGCAGGCGGGGCCCGCGCCCGAGTTGATGGAGGTCAAATGCGCTCGCCGGGCCGCGGCCAAGATGCGGGCATGGAGCGTCCAAGCCGCATCCGCAAGGAGCTGCGCGTGCCGCCGAACGTGCCGATCGGCTGGGAAGAGGCGCGACGCGCGCTTTCCGGACTGCCGGGCGGCGGCCTGAACATCGCCTACGAGGCGGTTGACCGGCACGCCGCGGGCGCGCGGGCCTCGCGCATTGCGCTGCGCTGGCTCGGCGCGACGGGCGAGCGGCGCGACATCAGCTATGCCGAGCTCTCGCGCCTCTCGAACCGCTACGCGAACCTGCTGCGTTCGCTCGGCGTCGCGAAGGGCGACGTGGTGTTCGTGCTGTGCGGCCGCATTCCTGCGCTCTATGCCTCGGTGCTCGGTGCTCTGAAGTGCGGCGCCGTGGTCTCGCCGCTCTTCTCGGCTTTCGGCCCCGAGCCGCTCAAGACGCGCATCAACCTCGGGCGCGGCAAGGTACTGGTCACTACCGAGTCGCTGCACGAGCGCAAGGTCAAGAAGGTGCTCGGCGAGATGCCGACGCTCCGGCATGTCTTGCTGGTTGACACTCCGGAGGTACTGGGCCAGCTCGAGCGTGCCGCCGAAGCTTTTGTCATAGAACCCACCACTGCCGAGGACCTCTCGTTCCTGCACTTCACGAGCGGCACGACCGGCATGCCGAAAGGCGCGGTCCACGTGCACGGCGCCGTGGTCGCGCACTACGCGACGGGTGTTGTGGCGCTCGATCTCCATCCCGACGACATCTTCTGGTGCACCGCCGACCCGGGCTGGGTGACCGGCACCTCCTACGGTATCGTCGCGCCGCTCGTGCATGGCGTGACGAGCATCGTGGACGAGGCGGAGTTCGACGCCGAGCGCTGGTATCGCATCCTTCGCGAGGAGGCGGTGAGCGTCTGGTACACCGCGCCCACGGCGATCCGCATGCTGATGAAGGCCGGCCTGCGCCCGACGCCCTTTCCGCGCCTGCGCCTCGTTGCGAGCGTCGGCGAGCCGCTCAACCCGGAAGCCGTGTGGTGGGGCGCGGAGACGCTCGGCCTGCCGATCCACGACAACTGGTGGCAGACCGAGACCGGCGGCATCATGATCGCGAACGTCCCGGCGATGGACATCAAGCCCGGCTCGATGGGCAAGCCGCTTCCTGGCGTCGAAGTTGCATTGGTTCATCGCGATCAGGAAAAGATTTCCTTCGTGGAGCAGCCGGACGAAGAAGGTGAACTCGCGCTGCGTGAAGGCTGGCCCTCGATGTTCCGCGGCTACCTCGGCCAGGAGGAGCGCTACCGCAAGTGCTTCGTCGACGGCTGGTACCTGACCGGCGATCTCGCTAAGCGCGACGCCGAGGGCTACTACTGGTTCGTCGGCCGCGCCGACGACGTCATCAAGTCGGCGGGGCACCTGATCGGGCCCTTCGAGGTCGAGAGCACGTTGATGGAGCATCCGGCGGTGGCCGAGGCGGGCGTGATCGGCAAGCCGGATGCGGTGGTCGGCGAGGTGGTGAAGGCCTTCGTCTCGCTCAAGAAAGGCTTCTCGCCCTCGGAGGAGCTGAAGATGCAGATCCTCGGGCATGCCCGCAAGCGCCTCGGCGCCGCGGTCGCGCCGAAGGAGATCGAGTTCGCCGCCAATCTGCCGCGCACGAAGAGCGGCAAGATCATGCGGCGGCTCCTCAAGGCGCGCGAGCTGGGATTGCCGGAGGGCGATACTTCGACGCTGGAGGTTTCGGCGTGAGCGACACAGCCAGGGCGCTTTTTCTCGCCCCCCTGTCAAGGGGGGAAGCGAGCGGCTTTTGCGAGCATGACCCCCTTCACGGGGGGTCGAGGGAGCGGCGCGCATGAACATGCAAGTTCCTCCGCCGCCCTCGGGCCCGATTCCGTACTCCGCCGAAGCCTCGCTCGCGCTCCTCGCCGACATGCTGCGCATCCGTCGGCTCGAGGAGAAGGCTGCCGAGCTGTACAGCGCCGGAAGCATCCGCGGCTTCCTGCATCTCTATATCGGCGAGGAGGCGGTGGCCGCAGGCTGTGTCCGCGTGCTCGCGCCCGAGGACAACGTGGTTGCCACCTATCGCGAGCACGGCCACGCGCTGCTGCGCGGCGTGTCGATGGGCGCGATCATGGCCGAGATGTACGGTAAGCGCGAGGGCTGCTCGCGCGGCCGCGGCGGCTCGATGCATCTATTCGACGCTTCGCGTCGCTTCTACGGCGGCAACGCGATCGTCGGCGGCGGATTGCCTTTGGCAGTGGGTCTTGCTTTGGCCACCCGGCTGAGAAAGCTGTCCAATTTGACGGCGTGCTTCTTCGGCGAAGGCGCGGTGGCGGAAGGCGCGTTCCACGAGTCGATGAACCTGGCGCAGCTCTGGCGCCTGCCGGTCGTCTTCTTCTGCGAGAACAACCTGTACGCCATGGGCACGGCGCTCGAGCGCTCGGAGTCGCAGACCGACCTCTGCGTCAAGGCCGCTGCCTTCGGCACGGCGACGCTGAAGGCCGACGGCATGGACGTCGTCGCGGTG
>DASQYN010000590.1:0-2424 GCA_035639215.1 Burkholderiales bacterium | reverse complement strand
ATACCTCGCTCGGCTACGGTGACGTCGTGCCGACCGGCGAGCTGCGCCTCCTCGCCGGGGTGGAGGCGTTGAACGGCCTGCTGCTCATCGGCTGGTCGGCCTCGTACACTTACATTGCGATGGAGCGCTACTGGAGGGGATCGTGAGCGAAGGCCATGCCTACGAGATGAAGCCGTCGACCTACAACGCGCGCCTGACCGAGGTAGGGCGCGGCACGCCGATGGGCGAGCTGATGCGCCGCTACTGGCATCCGGTGGGCCTCTCGTCGCACGCCACGGCGACGCCGCGCAAGGTCCGGATCCTGGGCGAGGATCTGATTCTTTTCCGCGATGGCCAACGCCGTGCCGGGCTGCTGCACGCCCGCTGCGCGCACCGCGGCACGACGCTCTATTACGGACGGGTGTAAGAGCGCTGCCTGCGCTGCTGCTACCACGGCTGGCTCTACGACGTGCAGGGGCATTGCCTCGACCAGCCGTGCGAGCCGGAGGGCGGCGCGAAGCACCGCCATACCGTGCGCCAGCCCTGGTATCCGGTCGAGGAGCGCTACGGGCTGGTGTTCGCCTACCTGGGTCCGTCGGGAAGGAAGCCGTACCTGCCGCGCTACGACGCGCTCGAGCAGCTCGCTCCAGGCGAGCTGCTCGACGCCGACGACACGAGCATCGGCACGGGCGGCGGCGTCATCGTGCCGTGCAACTGGCTGCAGCACTATGAGAACCTGATGGACCCCTACCACGTGGCGATCCTGCACGGCAGCTTCAGCGGCCCGCAGTTCGTGCCGATGATGGGCGTGATGCCCGAGGTCGAGTTCGCCGTCACGCCGCGCGGGGTGAAGTCGACGAGCGTGCGCAAGCTGGACGACGGCCGCGTGTTCCATCGTGTCACCGAGGCGCTGCTGCCGACGCTGCGCGTCGTGCCGAATCCGCGCGTCACGGGCTACGGCAAGGTGGAGTCGCTGGGCTGGGTGGTGCCGATCGACGACACGAGCTTCCGCATCTACACCGCCGGGCGCGTGAAAGAGCGCGGCGAGCTCGGCCGGGGGCGCTCGAAGATGAACGGCAAGTTCTGGTGGGACCTGACCGAGGAGGAGCACCAGCGCTTCCCCGGCGACTGGGAGGCGCAGACCGGGCAGGGCGAGATCAGCTTCCACTCCGACGAGCACCTGCGCACCAGCGACCGCGGCATCGCTCTGCTGCGCCGGCTGCTCGAGCGCCAGGCGGACGCCGTGGAGAAGGGCGGCGATCCGCTCGGCGTGCACTTCGACGAGGCGTCCGCGTACGTCCGGCTGGAAGCCGGCCAACAGGTCCTGGAGAACGCGACATGAGCAGGTTGTTCACTCTGCTGTTTCTCGTATCCCTCGTTTTCGTCACGCCAACGGAGGCGCAAACGTTCCCGGGCAAGCCGGTGCGCATCGTTCCGTTCGGCACTGCCGGCGGGCCGGTCGACACCATCGCCCGCATGTACGCCGAGCGGTTGCGGCAGCGCTGGAACCAGCCGGTCGTCGTCGAGCCGAAGCCGGGCGCAAGCGGCACGCTCGCCGCGGACACCGTGGCGAAGGCGCCGCCCGACGGCACCACCATCCTCATCACGCTCTCGCTCACGCACATCAACAACGCCGTCCTGCAGAAGAACATTCCCTACGACCCGTTCAAGGATTTCGCGCCCCTCTCGGAGCTCGCGGTGGGGTACGGACCCGCGCTGATGGCGCGCGCCGACGCTCCCTTCAGCGATCTGCGCGAGCTCGTGGCGTACGTGAAGCAGAAGCCCGGCGGCCTCACCTACGGCACCTGGGGCAACGGCTCGACGCCGCACCTTTACGGCACGCTGTTCGCGCAAGAAGCCGGCATCACGCTCGTGCACGTGCCTTACAAAGGCGAGGCGGCGGCGCATCTCGACCTCATCGGCGGCGCGCTCGATCTCGCCTGGGCGAACTCGGGAACGGCGCGCAATCTTCTGAAGGCCGGGAAGGTCAAGGTGCTGGGGGCGACCGGCTCACAGAGAAGCGATGTGCTCCCCGATACGCCGCTTTTCGGCGAGCAGGGCTTCAAGGGCTTCGAGCCGACGACCTGGATCGGCGCGTATGCGCCGGCAAAGACGCCTCGGGCGATCGTCGAGGAGCTCTCGGCAGCGCTGCGCGAAGCGACCCGGGCGCCGGAGATCGCCGCGCGCTGGCACGACATCGGCTTCAAGCCCACGGCAACGACGCCCGATGAGTTCGCGCGCATCCACAAGGAGGACTATCCGAAGTGGGCCGAGATGATCAAGGCGGCCGGAATCTCGCCGGAGTGAGCCGATGATCCGCAAGCTGCGCTCGGGTCTCTACCGCCTCTACTCGCGAAAGATCAATCCGAAGACCGGCCGGCGGCGCAACCTCGGCACGTTCAAGACGCGCGCCGCGGCGGAAAAGCACGAGCGCGCGGTGCAGTT
>DASQYN010000589.1:0-5050 GCA_035639215.1 Burkholderiales bacterium | reverse complement strand
CGTCGCGCCCTGCAAGGCAAAGAGATGGATGAGCGTGAGGACGCGCCGCTGCGCGATCATGGCGAAGGCGATGAGCAGCATCAGCGTGGCGAGGAGGTCGATGAGCTGGCCGCTCAGGGCGCCGGCCGGGATCATGCGCTGAGCAGGATCCGGACGAGGATCGCGATCACGGCGAGCACGAAGGCGATGCCGAGGAACTCGGGGACCCGGAAGATCCTCATCTTCGCGCTCATCGTCTCGAGGAAGGCGAGCGCCGCGCCGCCGAGCGCCAGCTTGACGACGAGGATCGGCACCGCGAGGAGCAGCGCCGCCGGCGCCTGCGCCTGCGCCACTCCCCAGGGAAAGAACAGCGCGAGGCCGATGCACGAATAGGCGAAGAGCTTGAGCGAGGCCGCCCACTCGACGAGCGCGAGATGGCGGCCCGAGTACTCGAGGATCATCGCCTCGTGGATCATCGTCAGCTCGAGGTGCGTCGCCGGGTTGTCGACCGGCACGCGCGCGTTCTCGGCGAGCGACACGATGGTGAAGGCCACGCCGGCGAGCGCCAGGCTCGGATAGATGGCGAGGTTGCGGTGCGCCAGCGTGTCGACGATCGTGGTGAGCGAGGTGGAGCGCGAGATGAGCGAGGCGCTGAAGAGCACCATGAGCAGCGCCGGCTCGGCAAGGAAGCCGACCAGCATCTCGCGGCGCGCGCCCAGGGTGCCGAACGCGGTACCGATGTCCATCGCCGCGAGCGAGATGAAGACCCGCGCGAGGGCGAACAGGCCGACCAGCGCGATCGCGTCGGCGGCGGGCGAGAGCGGCAGCTCGGTCGAGAGCGTCGGCACGATGGCGCAGGCGAGCGTCATGCAGCCGAACACGATGTAGGGCGCGGCGCGGAACAGCGGCGAAGCCTGTTCGGCCACCACCGAATCCTTGTGGAACAGCTTGTGCAGCAGGCGGTAGGGCTGCAGGAGGGGCGGCGCCGACTTGTTCTGCAGCCAGGCGCGGCATTGGTTCACCCAGCCGGTGAGCAGCGGCGCGAGGGCGAGCGCCGCGGCGATCTCGAGCGCCTGCGAGAGCACGCCGAGGAGCGTCATCGGGCGACCCACACGAGAACGCCGATGACCGTGAGGAAGCTGTAAAGGAGATAGACGGCGATGCGCCCCCGCTGCAGCAGGCCGATCAGGCGCGCGGTGCGCTCCACTGCCGCGGCGATCGGCAGATAGATCGCATGCCAGAACCGATCGCCGACCACGACCCGGTAGCGCGGCGCGCGGTCGAAGGGCGAAGGCAACTGCCGCTCCATGCGGAACGCCGGCTCGAAGATCTGGCGGATCGGCTGGCCGAAGCCTTCGGCGGTGTCCTGCATGCGCGAGCTCTGCCAGGGATAGCCGCAGTCCCAGGGCGGCGCGCGCCGTACCCGGCCGTGGTAGAGCAGACGCACCAGCACGAAGGCGAGAACGAAGCTCGCCGCCACGCCGGCGAGGAAGAGCGCGGGCCCGTAGCTCGCCACGTCGATGTCGACGGGCACGAGCAGCCAGGTGTTCTGCGCGACGTCCGGCCCGAGGCCGATGCCGACGAGCACCTGGGTCACCGGATCGATCGCCTGGATGAACTGCACCGGGGCGAGCCCGAGGGCAAGGCAGCCGGCGACGAGGAGCGCCATGCCGGAGCGCTGCCACGGGCCTGCGTCGTGCGCGCCGCTTAGCTTCTCTTCGCGGGGGCGGCCGAGGAAGACGACGCCGAAGAACTTGACCATCGTGTAGCCCGCCAGCGCGGCAACCAGAGCGACCAGCGCAGCGCCGACCGGGATCAGCATGTTGAGGAACGAGCTGGGCAGCCCGGGGGTGAGGAGAAAGCTCTGCAGCAGCAGCCATTCGGAGACGAAGCCTCCGAGCGGCGGCAGGCCGGCGCTCGCGAGCGCGCCCACCAGGCTCGCCCAGGCGACCCACGGCATGGCGCGCATCAGGCCGCCCAGCCGGCCGAGGTTGCGCTCTCCGGTGGCGTGCAGCACGGCGCCGGTGCCGATGAAGAGCAGGCTCTTGAAGAGCGCATGGCTCGCCGCGTGATAGAGCGCGGCCGTCAAGGCGAGCGCCGCGATCGGCTTCATGCCATAGGCCGAGAAGAGCAGGGAAAGGCCGATCGCCGCGAAAGCGAGGCCGATGTTCTCGATCGACGAATAGGCGAGCAGGCGCTTCATGTCGGTCTGCACCGCGGCGAACACCACGCCGAACAGCGCCGTCGCGAGTCCCAGGCCGAGCACGAGCACGCCCCACCACCAGAGCTGCATTCCGAGCAGGTCGTAGGTGACGCGCAAGAAGCCGTAGAGCGCGGTCTTCAGCATGACCCCGCTCATCAGCGCCGACACCGGCGAGGGCGCGGCGGGATGCGCTTCGGGCAGCCACACGTGCAGCGGCAACAGCCCCGCCTTCGCGCCGAAGCCGAACAGCGCAAGCAGGAATGCGATCGAGGCCCAGAACGGCGTCAGCTGCTGCTGTCGCATGTTGGCGAACCCGTAGTCGCCGGTGTTCGCCTGCAGCACGCCGAAGCAGAGCAGGATGGCAATCGCGCCAACGTGTGCAATCAACAGGTACAGGTAGGCCGCCCGGCGGTTCTCGGCCACCCGGTCGTTCGCCGTGACGAGGAAGAACGACGAGAGCGCCATCGTCTCCCACATCACCATGAAGGCATAGGCGTCGTTCGCGAGCACGACCAGCGACATGGCGGCGAGAAACACGTGGTACTCGAAGCAGAGCAGACCCGGCGGCGTGCCTTCGGAGCGCGTGAAGTAGCCGGCGGCGAACAGCGAAACACCGGCCGCGGCCGCGCCGATCAGCATGAGAAAGAAGGCCGACAGGCCGTCGAGGCGGAAATGGAACGGCAGCCCGGGCAATCCGATCGGCAGCACCGTCTCCTGGGCGGGCGCGAAAAGCCCGCTCAACGCGACGGCGAAGAGCGCGCAGCCGAGCAGCGCACCGAGGGGATAGAGCCCCTGCGCGACGAAGCGCTGGCGATTCACGAAGGCAAGACCGATCATGCCCACGGCGAGCCAGCCGGCGGCGATGGCGAGCACCCAGTCGAGATGAGCGCTCACTTCGCTCTCATCTATCCGTCCGTTTCCGGACGGGCTGCCGCCTTGGTTAGCCAGTCAGGGAGCTTGCGCTCGCCGGCATTCTCGATGATCCACTGCCGGACCAGCTTCCTCACCACCTGAGAGGGGACGAGGTCGCGCTCGGCACACATCTCCTCGAACAGCTTCTTCTTGCGCGGATCGACGAGCAGGGTCAGCCGGGCGGTGCGATTCTCCATATGCGCATTATATGTTAATCAAGTGCGCATAGGACTCCCATGCCGCCGCGGCTTATGGCTTGGGCGTGAGGTCCCGGTATTTCGCCGTGCGCGGGCCGAGGAAGGCGTAGCCGACGCCCGCCACCTTCCCGTCGCGCAAGGCGATCGGCGTGAGCTCGTCGTCGGTGATCTTGTCGTCGCGGCTCCGCACGTCGGTGTAGTAGAAGAGCACGAGGTACTCGGCGCCGTCGCCCCCCTTCAGCGTCTCCTCGCGCATCGGGTTGCGCGCCTGGAGGTACTGCACGCGGCCGAACGCCACGTCGGCAAGGCCGCCGCCGGCACTCTCATGGCCCATGACGCTCTCGACCTGCGCGCGCGTCATGCCGGGCGAGATCTTGGCCAGGTTCTCCTTGTTGCTCGCTCGCAGCTGCTCGAGCGGATCGACGAGGAGCGGCGAGCACGCGCCTACTGTCAAGAGCAAGCCGATCAGCAGCGCTTTCCTTGCAGCCATCTCCCCTCCCTTCCGCTGCCAAATTCTAGGCGACCGGGATGTGATGTGTCGCACGACGGCCAGCGTGACCGGTTGCACGAGATCGCCGCATTTAACCGCCTCTGACGCCCGGCTCACGTTTGCCGCAAGCTCGGCGACGGCGGACCGATAGACTGCGCGCCATGGTTGCGCGGGTAGTCTTCTTCTATGTGAGCATGGCGGCCGCCGCGGCGGCCCTGTTCTATATCGCGGGACAGGTTTTCGGCCTGTTCTAGTCAGTATCCTGCCTTGCGGTCCACCACTTCCCTGAGCGGCTCGCCGTCGAGAAAGCGGCCGAGATTGTCGGCGAAGAGGCGCGCCACGAACTTGTCGCGCTGCGGATGGGGACCGCCGATATGCGGAAGCACGATGATGCCCTCGGTAGTCCAGAACGGGTGATCCGCCGCTAGCGGCTCCTGGCGGTACACGTCGAGCACGGCGCCGGCGATCTTCCTTGCCTTGACGGCCGCAATCAGGTCCTCGTCCTGGATGAGGTGGCCGCGGCCGAAGTTCAGCAGCCAGGCGCCGGGCTTCATCATTCGCAGCCGCTCCGCGTTGATGAAGTTGTCGGTATCGCGCGTCGCCGGCAGCAGCAGGAGCAGGTAGTCGGATTCCGCCATGACTTCTGAGCTTCGCTCCGGCGGCAGGACCTTCGCGACATTCGCCATCGGCTGCGCGCGGCGCCGCGTGCCGATCACGCGCATGCCGAGAGCGGCGGCGATGCGCGCCACTTCCTGGCCGATAGCGCCCAGGCCGAGGATGCCGAGCGTCTTGCCGGTGAGCGGCTGCGCGACCGTATGGACCCACTTGCCGCGCTTCTGGTTCTCCACCGCGGCGGCATAAGGCTTCGCCACATACAAAAGCGCGCCGATGATGTTCTCGGGCATCGATTCCTGATGCGTGCCGCGCGCGCAGGTGAGGGGGAGATTCGGCGGCAGGTCGGGGAGCGCCAGCCAGCCCTCCACGCCCGCCGTCATCGCCTGCGCCCAGCGCAGCTTCGGCATCCCGGAGAGGACGCCCGGCGGCACCGTGTAAGCCATCAGTGCCTGTGTCCTCGCCATCTGTTCGGCGGAGGGCTTCTCCTTGCGCGGCAGGCTGTCCACCACGACGCGATCGGCGAGGCCCACGGCCTTGATGGCGTCGAGGTAGGCGGCGATCGAGTCCGTCCAGAGTAGGACGTGGGTGCGGTGAGTCACGCGCTGCTCCTCGTCAAAGAGTGGCGCGGAAGTCTACTGGGTCTTGATGCGCTTC
>DASQYN010000588.1:0-5877 GCA_035639215.1 Burkholderiales bacterium | reverse complement strand
ATGCCGCGCCGGTTCAGGCCCTCGACCAGCCTCGAGCCGATGAATCCCGCCGCTCCGGTCACAATGTAATAGGTCATCGCCTGCCGAATATTTCTGCGTAACTCGCCACGGCGGTGCCGAGCTTGCCCACCACGATGCCCGCCGCGCGATTCGCGGTGCGCACCGCCGCCTCCATGTCCGCGCCCGCGGCGAGCATGACGGCGAGCGTGGCGATCACCGTGTCGCCTGCGCCGGTGACGTCGAACACCTCGCGCGCTTCGGTCTTGATGTGGACCTTGCGGCCGCTGCGGAATAGCGTCATACCTTCCTCGCCGCGCGTGACGAGCAGCGCCTCGAGCTTGAGTTCGCGGCGCAGGCGCTCAGCGCGCCGCTCGAGGTCCTTCTCGTCCGCCCACGCGCCGGCCACCTCGCGAAACTCCGCCCGGTTCGGTGTGATCACGCTCGCGCCGCGGTAGCGCGAGTAGTCGTCGCCCTTCGGATCGACGAGCACGCGCTTCTTCGCCTTGCGCGCAAGCGAAATCATCTCCGCGATATGGGTCATGCCGCCCTTGCCGTAGTCGGAAAGCACCACCACGTCGCAGTCCTCGAGCGCCGCCCGGTAGTCGGCGAGCTTGGAAGCCAAGACCTCGCGCGAAGGTACGCGCTCGAAGTCGAGCCGCAGCAGCTGCTGATGACGCCCGATCACCCGCAGCTTCTCGGTGGTGCGGATCGACCGGTCGCGGTGCAGCTTGGCCTGGACCTTCACGTCCTTGAGAAGCTTCTCGAGTGTCCGCCCGGACTCGTCCGCGCCAACGACGGAGAGGAGCACGGTCTGCGCGCCGATGGCCGCGCAGTTGTGCGCGACGTTGGCGGCCCCGCCGAGGCGCAGCTCCTCCTGCTTCTCGTTCACCAGGACCACCGGCACAGGAGCCTCGGGGGAGATGCGCGACACGTCGCCGTGCCAGTAGCGGTCGAGCATCACGTCACCGACCACCAGCACGCGCGCTTGCGACGTGTCCGGCGGCTTCACGACGGTTTCCGGCCTATCGGGTAGTACTCGAGCCCTTCCGCCTTGAGCGCCGCGGGATCGTAGAGGTTGCGGCCGTCGAATACCGCGGGGGTCTTCAGCGCCTTCTTGATGGCGCGGAAATCCGGGCTGCGGAATTCCTGCCACTCGGTGACGATGGCGAGCACATCGGACCGTTCCAGCGCCGCCTCCGCCGTATCGACGACTTTCACGCGCGGATTTCTTTCGAAATGCCGTCTCGCTTCGCTGCGTGCCGCAGGGTCGTAGGCCTGGACGCTGGCACCGGCCCTCGTCAGGTCGTCGATCAGGGCGAGGCTCGGCGCTTCGCGCATGTCGTCGGTATTGGCCTTGAAGGCAAGGCCCCACAGGGCGACGCATTTCCCCGCCAGGTCCGCGCCCAGGCGGTTCCTGATCTTGTGGAAGAGGACGCGCTTCTGCGCCTCGTTCACTTCCTCGACGGCGCCCATGAGCCGCAGCGGCCGTCCCGCCTCGGCGGCGCTTCGTTGCAGCGCCTTGACGTCCTTGGGAAAGCACGACCCCCCGTAGCCGGCGCCCGCGTACAGGAACTGGTAGCCGATGCGCGGATCCGAGCCGATGCCGCGGCGCACCTCCTCGATGTCGGCACCGATCGCCTCGGCGAGGTTGGCGAGCTCGTTCATGAACGAGATGCGAGCGGCGAGCATCGAGTTCGCGGCGTACTTGGTGAGCTCGGCGGAGCGCACGCCCATGACGATGATGCGCTCCCGGTTCCTCTGGAAGGGCGCGTAGAGTTGGCGCAGGAGCGCGATGGAGCGCGGGTCTTCGGAGCCGATGACGATGCGGTCCGGGCGCATGAAGTCCTCGACCGCCGCGCCTTCCTTGAGGAACTCCGGATTGGATACGACGGTGAAATCGTTGCCGCGTCCGCGTTTCTTGTGCTCCTCGATGATCGCGTGCTTCACCTGGTCGGCCGTGCCGACCGGCACGGTGGACTTAGTCACCACCACCTTGTAGCCGTCCATGTGGCGGCCGATGGCGCGCGCCGCGGCCACGACGTGCTGCATGTCGGCCGAGCCGTCTTCCGAGGGCGGCGTGCCGACCGCGATGATCTGGATCTCGGCGTGCGCGACGCTCGCCGGCACGTCCGTCGAGAAGCGCAGTCGCCCTGCCTCGCGGTTTCGCTTCACGATCGGCTCGAGGCCCGGCTCGAAGATCGGGATGCCGCCGTTGTTGAGCGTGGCGATCTTGCGCTCGTCGAGATCCAGGCAGAAAACATGGTTTCCCGCGTCGGCCAGGCAGGCTCCCGTCACCAGCCCGACATAGCCCGTTCCAATAACCGTCACGTTCATGGCGTCAGATCGAATTCCTCGGTTCTACGCGGCGGATAGGTCTCCCAGCCGCCGCAGGCGGGACAGCGCCAGTGGAACTGGCGCGCCTTGAAGCCGCAGGTCTCGCAGCGATAGCGTGCGAGGCGCTGCGTGTGAGTGTGCACGAGGTTGCGTACCAGCTCCAGGTCTCGGCGCCGGTCTGGCGACCCGGCGGCGATGATCTGCGCCTCAAGCATGCGGTCCAGGCCGAGCAGCGTCGGATTGCGCCGCAGCTCGTCGCGCACCAGGCGGTACGCCTCCTCATGCCCCTTCGTCTCCAGGGTGTGCTGGAACACCGCATCGAGCAGGTCGAGCGACGGATACCGCTCGAGATAGCCGGCGAGCAGGCGCAGCCCCTCCTCGGCGCGTCCCGCCTGCTTGTGCGCCTCGTAGAGCCGCTGCGCGGCGAGCGCCAGGTAGGCCGGGTTCTGCGACTCGATACGCTTCCAGTGCTCGATCGCACGCTCCAGGTTTCCCGCGTCGCGCTCGCTATCCCCGAGCTGCAGGCTGGCGCGCACGCACTTGCGGTTCTCGTCGAGCGCCTGCTCGAGGTGGCGCCGCGCCTCGTCGGGGCGCGAGCTCGCCGCCTCGGCCGCCGCCAGCTCGCAGAAGTACTGGGCGAGCGAGCGCGGGTCGGATTCGACCTGGCGCGTCATCTCGATCGCGCGGTGCCATTCTTTTTCCTGCTCGTAGATCTCGAGCAGGTGGCGGCGCGCCGTCACGGCGAGCGGGCTTTTCTCGAGCTTGGCGAAGATTTCCTCGGCGCGGTCCAAGATGCCGGCCTTCAGGTAGTCTTGGCCGAGCTCGGCGAGCGCGACCACCTTCTGCTCCTCGCCGAGATCGGCGCGCTCGAGCAGGTTCTGGTGCATGCGGATCGCGCGGTCGTATTCGCCGCGCCGGCGGAAAAGGCTGCCGAGCGCGAAGTGCAGCTCGATCGTCTCGGGGTCGACCTTGACCACCTCGATGAACGCCTCGATCGCCTTGTCGGGCTGCTCGTTGAGCAGGAAATTGAGCCCCTTGAAGTACGAGCGCGGCAGCGCCCGCGACTCGTGCACGATCTGCCGGATGTCGATGCGCGCGGCGAGCCAGCCGAAGACGAAGAACAGCGGGAAGCCGAGCAGCCACCAGTATTCGAACTCGGGCACTCAGACCTTCATGGCGACGTCGGCCGCGCCGGCGGCCGGCGGCTCGGGCGGCACACGCCGGCGCAATGCGATGATTTCACGCCTCTGGCGCAGCAGCGCGCCCAGCAGCGCGAGGATGCCGAACAGCGCGCCGGCGGCGAAGAACGCGAACAGCGCCACGACGAGCGGCGCCTGGAGCGCGAGATCGAAGTAGAAGCGCAGAGTGACCGGCTCGGCGTTCTTCGCGGCGAACGCCACGAGCAGCAGGAAGACGATGAGCCGGATCGCCCAGGTGACGACGCGCACCTCGCGCCCCTTACCTGACCGTTTGCGGTGCGCGCTCCTGGGGAGCGGCCGGCGCCTCGGCGTCGTTGCCGTCGACGCGCTCGCGCAGCTCCTTGCCCGCCTTGAAGTGCGGCACGTACTTCTCCGGCACGTGCACCTTCTCGCCGGACTTCGGGTTGCGGCCGGTGCGCGGCGGCCGGTAGTTGAGGCCGAAGCTGCCGAAGCCGCGGATCTCGATGCGATGGCCGGACAGCAGGCTCTGCGTCATCGCATCGAGGATCATCTTCACCGCGTACTCCGCGTCCTTGGCCACCAGCTGCGGGTAGCGCTGGGCGAGGCGCGCGATCAGTTCCGACTTGGTCATGGCGACCCTTCCCCCCTTGCCTAGTTCGTGCGATCGCCCTACTGCTGCGGGTTGTTGCCCTTGTCGAGCTTGGCCCGCAGCAGCGCCCCGAGGTTCGTCGCCCCGGCGCTGGCCGCCGCGTTCTCGCTGCGCAGCTGCTTCATCGCCTCGGTCTCCTCCGACAGGTCCTTCGCCTTCACCGACAGGTTGATCGAGCGGTTCTTGCGGTCGACGTTGATGATCATCGCCTGCACCTTGTCGCCTTCCTTGAGGTGCACGCGCAGGTCCTCGACCCGGTCGCGCGAGAACTCGGAGGCGCGCAGGTAGCCTTCGACGCCGCCCATGTCGATGACCGCCCCTTTCGCATCGAGCGACTTCACCGTGCCGCTCACCACGCTGTTCTTGTCGTGGCTGGCGATGAAGTTGGTGAACGGGTCGCCCTCGAGCTGCTTGATGCCGAGCGAGATGCGCTCGCGCTCGACGTCGATCGACAGCACCACCGCCTCGACCTCGTCGCCCTTCTTGAAGTTCTTGACCGACTCCTCGCCCGGTGTGGACCAGGAGAGGTCGGAGAGGTGCACCAGCCCGTCGATGCCGCCCGGCAGGCCGACGAACACGCCGAAGTCGGTGATCGACTTGATACTGCCCTTGACCTTGTCCCCCTTCTTGTACTCGCGCGCGAAGTCTTCCCACGGGTTCGGCATGCACTGCTTCATGCCGAGCGAGATGCGGCGGCGCTCCTCGTCGATCTCGAGGATCATCACCTCGACCTCGTCGCCGACCTGCACCACCTTGGACGGATGCACGTTCTTGTTGGTCCAGTCCATCTCGGAGACGTGCACCAGGCCCTCGATGCCCGACTCGACCTCCACGAACGCGCCGTAGTCGGTCAGGTTGGTGACTTTGCCGAACAACCGGGTGCCTTGCGGGTAGCGGCGGCCGATGCCGACCCACGGATCCTCGCCGAGCTGTTTCAGGCCGAGCGAGACGCGGTTCTTCTCCGCGTCGAACTTGAGCACCTTGGCGGTGACCTCGTCGCCGACGTTCAGTACCTCGGACGGATGCTTGACCCGCCGCCAGGCGAGATCGGTGATGTGCAGCAGGCCGTCGATGCCGCCCAGATCCACGAAGGCGCCGTAATCGGTGATGTTCTTGACGATGCCCTTCACGGTCGCACCTTCCTGGAGCGAGGCGAGCAGCTGCTCGCGCTCGGCGCCCGCCGTCTCTTCGAGCACGGCGCGGCGCGACACCACCACGTTGTTGCGCTTGCGGTCGAGCTTGATGACCTTGAAGTCCATCTCCTTGCCCTCGTAGGGCGTGGTGTCCTTGACCGGCCGCAGGTCGACGAGCGACCCCGGCAGGAAGGCGCGGATGCCCTTGGTCATCACGGTGAGGCCGCCCTTCACCTTGCCGGTGATCACGCCCTTCACCTTTTCGCCCGACTCGAGCGCCTTCTCGAGCTCGAGCCAGGCGGCCATGCGCTTCGCCTTGTCGCGCGAAAGCCGCGTTGCGCCGAAGCCGTCCTCGAGGGCTTCGATCGCGACCGAGACGAAATCGCCGGGCTTGACCTCGATCTCGCCGCGGTCGTTCTTGAATTCTTCCGTGGGGATGGTGCTTTCGGATTTGAGGCCCGCGTTGACCACCACGACGTTGGGGTCGACCGAAACGACCTCGGCGGTGATCACTTCGCCCGCGCGCATTTCCTGGCGCGAGAGGCTCTCCTCGAAGAGGGCGGCGAAGCTTTCGGTGGTGGGCGGGGTTTGGGTTGAAGTG
>DASQYN010000587.1:0-2067 GCA_035639215.1 Burkholderiales bacterium | reverse complement strand
TCCTTGACCGCGAGCGTCTTCGGATCGACTCGCGCGACCTTGTTCGTGCCGAAGAGTACGGAGTAGATGTTGTTCTTCGAGTCGACGGCCATGCCGTAGGGCCGCGAGTTGGCGGTCGGCATAACGATCAGCTTGATCTTGCCGGTCTTCGGGTCGAGGCGGCCGATGCGATTGCCGCCCTGGACCGAGAACCAGAGGATGCCCTTCTTATCCAAGATCGGCGTGTGCGGATCCTTCGCTTCGGCATCGGGCATCTTGTATTCGGTGACTTCGCCGGTCTTCGGGTTCACCTTGCCCACTAGCCCGGCGGCATTGCCGGTGTACCAGATGTTTCCCTGGCGGTCCTCGACGAGGCCGTGCGGACCGGAGTGCGGGGTTTTGAGCGGATACTCCTTGATCTTGCCGGTCTTCGGATCGAGGCGGCCGAGCTCGTTGACCATTTGCCCGGTGTACCAGATGCCGCCGTCTCTCGCGACGAGCGGATCGTGCGGCCGCGAAGCGGGCTTCGCCACCGGCCAGGCTTTCATCGATACCTTGAGCGGTCCGGGCGCAATTACCGCTTCGGGCCGGCCTTGCACCGGGTACGCCTTGACCAGATAGGCCTTCATCACCGGAAGCTGGTCCGCCGGCAGCTGCGCGCCCTGGTTCAACATCATCTGCAGCACGGTGTCCCAGCCTTCGGACGTGTATCCGGTGCCGACGCGTGCCGACAGGGGATGGCAGACGTTGCATTGCGCCTCGACCAGCGCCTTTCCCCGATCGGCAGAATCCTGCGACCAGGCGGGTAGCGCTAGGAAAAGCGCGGATGCGATCAGGGTGAAGCGAATCTCTTTCGTCCTCAAGGCGGCTCCTCTTCCGTGGTGAAATGGGCGGGCGCCCATCGTATTCCCGGTGCCCGGAATCGGTAAACTGGGCAGCGCAGCAAGAGGAGGGATCATGACAAGAAGCTGGTTGGCGGCGCTGCTGGCGCTCGCCTGTTCGCTTTCCTTAGCGCAGGGCTTTCCGGAGCGGCCGATCCGGCTGATCGTGCCGCTGCCCCCCGGCGGCTCTCCCGACACCATCGCCCGCACGCTCGCGCAGGGGGCGCAGGGGACCTGGAGCCAGCCGATCGTGGTCGAGAACCGCACCGGCGGCAGCCAGAACATCGGCTCGGACGTGGTGGCGAAGAGCGCGCCCGACGGCTACACCTGGCTCCTCGCGCCGGACAACGTCTTCGTCACCAATCCCTATCTCGCCAAGGGACCGTTCGATCCGTCGAGCGATCTCGCGCCGGTGACGCTCCTCGCGCGCATCCAGTTCCTGCTCGTCGTCCATCCCTCGGTGCCGGCGAAATCGGTGCAGGAGCTCGTCGCCTACGCCAAGGCGCACCCGGGCGAGTTGAATTTCGGTTCGTCGGGAACTGGCAGCCCGCAGCATCTCGGCGGCCTGCTGCTGCAGCAGCTCGCCGGCATCAAGATGAATCATGTGCCCTACAAAGGCGCCGCCCCCGCCGTCGCCGACCTTCTCGCCGGGCGCATCCAGGTCTGGATCGGCGCGGCGAACTCGCTGCTGCCGCACATCCGCGCCGGCAAGCTGCGCGGGCTGGCCACCGCCGCGTCCCAGCGATTCGTCTCGCTCCCGCAGATGCCAACCATCGCGGAAGCCGGTGTGCCGGGATATTCGCTGTATCCCTGGCTGGGCCTGTTCGTGCCGGCGAAGACGCCGCCGGAAATCGTGTCGGCGATCAACCGCGAGATGCGGCGAATCCTTGCTCTCGAGGAGACGAAGGCGCGGCTCGTGCCCCAGGGCATGGACCTGATGACCGGCTCGCCCGAGGAGCTCGGCACGCTGATCCACGACGAGTACGCCTACTGGGGCAAGGTGATCAAGGAAGCGGGCCTGAAAGGCGATTGACTGGCGTCGCCGCGCGCTGACCGGCCGCTTTCCTATCCGCAGTTCCGCCTGCTGGATCCATTGGCTCGACCACGAGAGCACGGAGCTCGTCCACAGCCGGCGGAACTGCGGATAGGAAAGCGGCCGGTCAGCGCGCGGCGACGCCAGTCAATCGCCTTTCAGGCCCGCTTCCTT
>DASQYN010000586.1:0-2546 GCA_035639215.1 Burkholderiales bacterium | reverse complement strand
TAGCGAAGCGCAGATCGACAAAGTAGTAGCAGTCGCCTTCTTTTCCGTCGAACGCCGGCTCCGCCGCAAACCAGCGGAAGACCGAAAGCGCGTCGGAGGTCCATGCCGCGTGACCACGCACCGGATCTTCGGTGCCGTAGCGAAAGCGCGTGCGCCAAAGCGCGGCCTGCCTTGGCAGGTACGCCGAGTCGAGGCGCGCGATGAGCCCGTCGCCGGGATGCCAGCTCCGCGGCGCCTGGCGGATCAGGTTGATGTTCGCCACATCGTGCTTTTCGGCGTCGCTAACGAACACCGTCCAGTTGAAGGGCGAGACCGGGCGCGGCTCGGCGCGCACTTCGGTCATTCCGACCTGCGCCGCGCGGGCTCGCGCGAAATCCAGTGCTTCTTCCTTGAGGAAGAACTGGAAGCCCACATAAGCCACGAGAACGGCCAAAGCCGCGATGGCCGGCGTCCGGCTTCGGCGAAGAAAGGCCGAGGCGACGAGCCCGGCGACGATGATGCCGCTGAACCAGAGATCGATGATGAACGTAGTGCCGATCGCCGCGCGCCAGTCGGAGAGCGGCGCGAAGATCATCGTGCCGAAGCTGGTGATGAGATCGCCGGCGATGTGCAGCGCGATCGCCGCGGCGCTGATCGCGTAGAGCGAGCGCCAGCCGAGCGGCTCGCGCAGGATCGTCGAGAGCAGCCAGGCAACGCCGAGCGCCCACAGCGGCAGCATCACGAACGAGTGCGTGACGCCGCGATGGTGCGCGATGTAGTCGAGGGTGCTGCCCGAGCTCCAGAGAAAATCGAGGTCGGGCGCCGCGCAGGCCAGGAACCCGGCTGCGACGTAGCGCGGGACGGAACGGCCTGGCGGCGCCGCTGCGCGCGCGAGCAGCGCGCCCGAGAGCGCGTGCGTCAGCGTGTCCATGAAAAAGGGGTCAGAGCAATTTCCGGAATGACCGGCTATGTTAGCCAGCCAATGATCGGGAAATTGCTCTGACCCCTTTTTCGGACGCCTTTTCCGCTAGGCGGCGCGCTTCTTCCTCTGGGCGTCCTTGACGTGCATCTGAGCGTACGCGCCGTGCGCCGCCGCCTCCGCGTCGCCGACGTGCACCGCGAGCCCCATGTCGGAGAGCACCGAGCCGAGGGCCGAGAGGCACAGCATGACGTTATCCGGACGGCAGCTGTAGCCCATGAGGCCGATGCGCCAGATCTTGCCGCCGAGCGGCCCGAGGCCGGCGCCGATTTCGATGCCGAAATCGCCGAGCAGGCGCTTCCTGACGTCCGCCTCGTTCACGCCCTCCGGGCAGAGCACGGCGTTCATCTGCGGCAGCTGGTATTCGGGTTTCACGAGGAAGCGCAGCCCCATCGCCTCGAGCCCGGCCTTCAGCGCGACGTGGTGGCGATAATGCCGGGCCCAGCAGTTCTCCAGCCCTTCCTCGCGGATGAGCAGCAGCGCCTCGTGCAGCGCGAAGAGCGAGTTGGTCGGCGCGGTGTGGTGATAGGTGCGCGTCGTCGCACCCCAGTAGCCGAGCAGCAGGTTCATGTCCATGAACCAGCTGTGGATCTTGTCCTTGCGCTTCTTGACATGCTCGACCACGCGCTCGGAGAAGGACACCGGCGAGAGGCCCGGCGTGCAGGAGAGGCACTTCTGGCTCGCGGAGTAGATGGCGTCGAGCTCCCATTCGTCGACCTTGACCGGCGTGCCGCCGAGCGAGGTGACGGCATCGACGATGACGAGCGCGCCGTGCTTGTGCGCGATCTGGGTAAGCGCTTTCGCGTCGGACTGGCAGCCGGTGGAGGTCTCCGCGTGCACGAAGGCGACGACGCTGACGTCCTTGTGCTTCTTCAGCGCGTCCTCGACCTTCTGCGGATCGACCGGGTCGCCCCACTTGTCCTCGACGAGGATCGGCGTGCCGCCCGCGCGCACCACGTTCTCCGCCATGCGGCCGCCGAACACGCCGTTCTGGCAGACGATCACCTTGTCGCCGGGCGCCACCATGTTGACGAAGCAGAACTCCATGCCGACCGAGCCGGGGCCCGAGAGCGGAAAGGTGAGCGGATTCTTCGTCTGGTAAACGTAGCGCAGCAGCGACTTCAGCTCCTCCATCATCTCGACGAAGATCGGGTCGAGGTAGCCGATTGCCGGCTGGCTCATCGTCGTCAGCACGCGCGGGTGGATCTCGGTCGGACCGGGGCCCATGAGCGTCCGCTGCGGCGGATGGAAGGACTGGATGCGCTTCGTGGGGGCGTACTGGCTCATGGGATCGCTCTCTATAAGACCAAAAGGGACATGCCCGGGGCGCGACTTGACGCGCACCGGGTTCTTCGCGCTCGCCTCGTTGATGACCTCCAGGGCGCTGATCCTGCCCTGCGTCACGCGCTCGACCTCGCCCGCCCAGCGCGCCGGCACGTACTCCATCTTCATCCAGTGATGGACCACCGCGCGGTCGAGATGAAAGGCCCGGGCGACGTCCGCCTGGCTGCCGAAGATCTCCACCAGGCGTTCGGCGCAATTCACGTCGCAAGTCTAGGCTGTCAAGCCGGGTTTGACAAGCAGACCT
>DASQYN010000585.1:0-3159 GCA_035639215.1 Burkholderiales bacterium | reverse complement strand
CAATTCGCCATCGGCGCGCAGCCGCCACACCCGGCCGGTAGGATCGGCGATGCCGCTCTGGCCCTGGTCGGTGAAGTAAAGGTCGCCGTTATCGGCGAAGTGCAGGTCGTTCAGCCCCTTGAAACTCTCGCTGAACGCCGTGCCGAGCACCTCCTCGATCTTCCCCGTTTTCGGGTCGAGCGCGAGCAGACCCTTGCGGTAGTCGGCGATGAACGCTCGTCCGTCGCGATGGAACTTGAGCCCGTTCGGCCACCCATCGTATTGCGTCACGAGATCCCATTGCCCCTTCGGATCGATGCGGAAGATGCGGCTGTAGGGGATATCCACGCACCAGAGGTTGCCTTCCCGGTCGAAGGACGGCCCCTCGAGGAAGCTGTCCACCTCGGCTCCCTGACGGTTGGGGTCCGACCAGGCGGTGCGGCCGCGCTTTCGCAGCTTCCCCGGCAGCGAGCTGAACGGCTGGACGGTCAGCTTCTCGACCGGCTGAAATGGATTGAACATGGAATGCGGCGAAGAATACGGGTGTTCACCCACCGCCCACAAGGAGGAAACCTCATGAGAACCGCTGCCCTGCTCGCCCTGGCGTTCGTTTCGTCCACCGTGCTCGCCCAGGCCAACGTCCGCGTCCGCGGCACCATTTCGGGAGTGAAAGACGACGTGCTGCTCGTCAAGTCGCGCGACGGTCGCGACATCCAGCTGCACCTGGCCCCGGACGCTCAGGTCGTGACTACGAAGAAGGCGAGCGCGGCCGACTTCAAGCCTGGCAGCTACATCGGCGTCACTTCCGTGAAAGGCCCTGATGGCCACCTCGTCGCCAAGCGCATCCATGCGCTCGGGCCGCAAGTGCCGCAGATGAACGGGCCTTGGGATTCGATTCCCAACTCCGTGATGACCAACGCCAACCTGGTCAGCAGCGCCCAGGTGAGCGCCGGCCACGAGATCACGCTCAAGTACAAGGACGGCGAGCAGAAAGTCCTGGTCACGCCGGAGACCGAGTACTTCACCTTCGAGCCGGGGACGCGCGCGGACCTGAAGCCCGGCGAGACGATCTTCAGCGGCGCGCGCGTCGAAGGCGACGGCCGGTTCGTGACCCAGCGCGTCGCGGTCAGCAAGGACGGCGTCAAGCCGCCCCAGTAGCGGGGCATCCTCCGCACGGCGGCGCCGGTACGGCACGGCGCTTGCGAATCGCTCCTTCACCTATGTCTTGGAGGATGCGATGACTCACAGGATCTTGATGGCCCTGGCGGTGGCCGGGGCGTTCGCCGTGCCGGCGGCGGCGTCGGCGGCCGGCGACAGCGTGCGGACAGCGCAGGCGAGCGCGGGCGCAGGGAAGGACGTGCATCCGCGCGGCACCTCGCTCGACCCGCACGGCCGCTTCGACGAGCTCGACGTCAACCATGACGGCTATGTCTCGCGAGACGAAGCGCGCAACGCCGAAGAGCTCAATACGCGCTTCAGCGAGCTCGATCGGGATAACGACAGCAAGCTCACGCGGCAGGAATACAACGCCTTCGAAGCCGACCGGCGCGCGCAAGGGCACGGCTCGACCGACCGCGCGGCGAGCGGCGCGACGAGCGCCGGCCGGGCGCGAAATTCGGACACCCGGCAGCCGAGCGTGAATCCGCGCAGCGAGAGCGGCACCACCAAATAGCGAAGGAAGACATTCCATGCCCGGTCTTGCCCGCTCACTCCTGCTCGCCGGCGCGCTGGTGGCGACCGGCGCCGGCGCCGCGCCGCGCGCGCAGAGCGAGCTCGAATGCGGCATCGCCGCCGACATGGCGGTGGTCGCCAAGTCGCTCGCGGCCGAACAGGTGGCGCGTGCGAAAGCCGACAGCATCATGTCTCGCATCTACGATGTGGCGAGCTCGACGCGCGGCCGCGAGCTGATGAAGGAGATCCTGGACGCCGCCTACTCGCGCGGCAACGCCGCCGCCGGCGGCTCGGCGCAGAAATTCGCCCAGAACCTCTACGCCACCTGCGTCAAGTCGGGCGGCGACATGGATCCCGTCCTCGGCCGCAAGCTCTGAGCGTGTAGCGAGCGTCAGCGCTGCGAAAGCGCCGCATCGAGCGCGCCGATGAGCGCGCCGAGCTTGGGCGGGCTCGCTTCCAGTCCGACCTCGACGCCAGCGGCGCGCAGGGCCGCCGAGGCGACCGGGCCGATCGATGCCACCAGCGTGCGGTTGAGCGCGCCACGCAGCCCCGCCTCCTTGCCGGCCTCCCGGGCCACCAGGAACAGGTTGCGCGCCTGCTCGGCGTTCGTGAACACCGCGGCATCGAGCTCGCCGCGCTCCAGCGCGCCGAGCAGCGCGACGAGCGGCCCGGTGTCCTGCGGCAAGGACCAGCGGTAGGTGGGAATCTCGAGCATCTCGGCGCCGCCGGACCTCAGCGCCGCCTCGAGCTCCGCGTTTGCGACGCCGTAGCGCTGCACGACGACGCGCGTCCCGCGCAGCTCGATCCCGCCGATGGCCTCGAGCACTTGGCGAGTGGTATACGGCTCGCCGGCGCTTCGATCGATCCGCACGCCGCGCGCGCGCAGCGGCCCGGCCGGCTTCGGCCCGCGCGTCACGATGCTCGCGTGCGAGAGCGCGTCGAGCAGCTGCGCCGTCACGCCGAGGGCGTCGGTCGCCTTGAAAAGCGCCTGGGTCCCGACCCCGGTCTGGAAGATCGCCATCCTGGGCGGCGAGGCGGCGAGCGACTCGACGAGCTCGGCGATTGCGCGGGCATCGAGGTCCGGCACCTCGGCGAGCGCCGGCGCGTGCATCACGCGCGCGCCGCGCCGGGCGATCAGCTCGGCCAGCTCGCGCCCGAGGCGCGCCTCGAAGATCGCGATCCGCGTGTCGCGCACGCTTCGCGCTACTTCGCCGCGATGCGCGTGTTGGCGAGCGCCAGGCGATCGCTCACGTTGCGCACCAGCGCGCGCATCAGCTGAAGCTGCGCGCCGAGGCTCATCTTGTCGAGCGCCGGAGGCTCGAATTCGGCGAGCAGGCAGTCGGTCATGGACTCCACCGTGGCATGGCGCGGCTGCTCGCCGCCGGTGATCCAGGCCATCTCGCCGAAGCATTCGCCGCCGTTCACCATGTTGAGCAGGCGCCCGCCGAGCGTCACCTTGGCCTGCCCCGAGGCGAGGAAGAAGAAGCTGGTGCCTTTCTCCTTCTCGCG
>DASQYN010000584.1:0-6225 GCA_035639215.1 Burkholderiales bacterium | reverse complement strand
ATCAGGTCGATCGAGAGGGCGAAGAGGATGTAGATCAGGATCCTCGCGCCGAGCGCCAGGTACTCGGGCAGCAGGAAGAACCCGGCGAGCGCCACGATCCACGGCAGCGACTCCGTCCAGCGGATGCGCGTGTCGGCGGTGTAGCCGCTCATCGGCGCGTGCTCGCTTTTCTCGACCCCCTGTTAAGGGGGTCATGAGCCGAAGGCGAATGGGGGGTTGGCTTTTTGAAAACGACAACCCCCCGCTCGCTGCGCTCGCTTCCCCCCTTCACAGGGGGGCGAGAGGAGCGCGCCGCCATCATGCCCGGACTCCAAAAAGCCCCTGAGGACGCCATAGCAATACCGCGATCGTCGCGGCGTAAACGAGGAAAGCGCCGAACTCCGGGATCCAGTACTTGCAGGCGGTGTCTGCGATGCCGATGAGGAGCGCGGCGACAAAGGGGCCACGCAGGCTGCCGAGGCCGCCGACCGCGACCACGATCAGAAAGTAGACGAGGTGCTCCTGCGGATAGCTCCAGTGCACCGGCAGGATGTCCGCGCCGAGCGCGCCGCCGAGCCCGGCGAGGCCGCTGCCGAGGGCGAAGGTGAGGGTGAAGAGCCGCCGCGTGTCGATGCCGATCGACTGCGCCATCGCCCGGTTGTCGACCGCGGCGCGCACCATCGCGCCCCAGCGCGTGCGCTCGACGCCGAACCACAGCACGGCGATCAGCACGGCGCTGAAGAGGATCAGGAACACCCGGTAGGTCGGGAAGTCGCGGCCGAGCACGTGCACGAAGCCGGTGAGATAGCCGGGCAGGAACACCGGCGCCGAGCTCGTGCCGTAGAAGAAGCGCGCGAGCGCCACCGAGGCGAAGATCAGGCCGATGGTGAAGAGCACCTGCGCGAGCTCGCCCGCGGCGTAGAGGCGCGAATAGAGCAGCCTCTCGAGGATGATCGAAACCGCCGCAACAAGAAGAAAGGCGATCACGAGCGCGAGCGGAAACGGCGCGCCGAAGGCCTGCATCGCGTACGAGAGGATGAAGCCGCCCGCCATGGCGAACACGCCGTGGGCGAGGTTGACGAAGCCCATCAGGCCCATCGTCACCGACAGGCCGACCGCAATCACGTACAGGACCATGCCGTAAGCGACGCCGTGGAAGGCGACGCTTACGACGGAGGAAAGCAGCTCCTGCAGAGGGGCGTTACTTCTTCTTCTGCAGCTCTTTCCAGGGATCCTTCTCGGCCTTGGAGAGCGTCTCGAGCTCGACGTTCTCCAGCCGGCCGTTCACCTTGCGGACCTCGCGCAGGTACTCGGGCTGGACGATGTCGCGCGTCTCCGGGTCGATCGAGATCGGGCCGCGCGGGCTGTTCGGGTTCTTCCAGTGCTTGAAGATCTCCATGGTCTTGTCCGGATCGAGCTTGCCCTTCTGCTGCTTGATCGCGTCGAAGATCATGGCCGTGCCGTCCCACGAGCCGACCGAGAGGAAGTTGGGGATCTCGTTCTGGCCGTACTCCTTCTTCCAGGCGGCGACGAACGCCTTGTTCGCCGGGCGGTCGGCGGCCAGCGACCAGTGGAAGACGGTGGTCACGCCGATCGCGACGTCGCCCATGTTCGGCAGCTCTTCCTCGGTGGTGATGTCGCCCGGGCCGATCAGCTTGATGCCCGCCTTGTCGAGGCCGAGGTCGGCGAAGTTCTTCATCACCGCCGTGGCGGTCTTGCCAGCCGGGATGAACACCATGAGCGCGCCGGGCTTCGCGTCCTTGACGCGCTGCATGTAGGCCGCCCAGTCCGGGTTCTGCAGCGGCACGCGCACCTTGTCGAGGACCTTGCCGCCGCCCGACTCGAAGCCCTTGGAGAACGCTTCCTCGGCGTCCCAGCCGGGGCCGAAGTCGCTGACCAGCGTATAGGCGGTCTTGAACTTCTTGGACGCCCACTGGCCGAGCGGATAGCTCGACTGCCACAGGGTGAACGATGTGCGCGCGAGGTAGGGCGACTTGGTCGTGATCACCGCGGTGCCGGCGTTCATGATGACGAACGGCACCTTCGCCTCGGTGCAGAGCGGCGCCATGGCGAGCGCGTTGGGCGTGAAGACCACGCCGGCGAGCAGGTTCACCTTTTCGCGCACGATCAGCTCCTGCGCGAGCTGCTTCGCCTTGTCCGGATTGGGGCCGGTGTCGTCGCGCGTGATGAGCTCGATCTTGACGCCGGGCGGCAGCTCCTTCTGGTGCTCCTTGATATAGAGGCGCACGGCGCGCTCCATATAGGGCCCGAGGTTGCCGTTCAGGCCAGAGTAGCTGGTGATGAAGCCGATCTTGATGGTCTGCGCCCATGCCGCGGACGCGGCCGCCGTGGTCAATGCGGCGAGCGCCGCCACGGCGGCGATTCTCGACAGTCTCATTTTCCCTCCTCCGAAGTGGGACGAATTCTAACCGAACACCAGATAGCCGCCGAGCGCAGCGGGCAGGCGCGCGGTGTAGCGCCCGGCGAAGCGACGCAGCTCGAGGCCATGCTGCGAGCAACGCGCGGCGAGCGCTTCCGGATGACGGCAAGCGAGCGAATAGCCGACGATGACGGATGCCGGGGCGCGCCGCGGCGTCGCCTCGAGCGGCGGTCCGATGACGATCGCGCCGCGCTCGGCTTCCAGCCGCACCGTTTTGCCGAGCGGGCGCGGCATCAGGCCCGCGAATTCCGCCCAGCGCGCGGCGGTGGCGGCGACGTCTCGCGCCGCAACGAAGACTTCGGCGAGCCGGAAGGCGTTGACCTCCGGCTCGCGCCAGAGCAGCTCCGGCGTCGCCTGCTCGACGAACTGGACGCGGCCTTCCGGCATCTTCGCCGGGGCGGGGCGCACGACCTTGAACCGCGCCTTCCCGCCCTCGACCTCGCGCTCGAGGGAGACAACGGCTTGCGGCTCGAAATCGTGCGCCGCGAGGCGCTCGCGCTCGGCCTCGGCGTCGGGCGTGCCGAAGCACACGAGGTGCACCCCCGAATGGCGCTGCATCAGCTCGCGCAGGCGCTGCGCGGCGGCGGTGTCGTGCGTCGGCGATAGAAGCTCGATGTAGCCCTCGTCGAGCATCACGCAGCGGTTGGAGGCGCCGACCGGGCCTTCCGGCGTGCGCTGGGCGGACACCGGCGTGACGCGGAATCCGAGCGCCCGGAACACCCCGGCCGCCGCGTCGAGGTCGGCGACGAAATGCGAAACGTGATCGACGTAGAGCGCGCCCGGCGGCGGGCGCTGGCGCTCGGCGGTATTCATGGCGCGCTAATATTAATGGCGAGTGAATCAACCGGTCGAAACCCGCTCCGCCACGCTGACAGGCGCCGAAGCCGCCGTAGAGATGCTGCGGCTGCACGGCGTGGAGATCGTCTTCGGCCTGTGCGGCGACACCAGCCTGCCGCTCTACGACGCGCTGCGCGCCTCTCCGCTGAGGCACGTCCTCACCCGGGACGAGCGGCACGCGGCCTACATGGCCGATGGGTATGCGCGCGTCACGGGCCGCGTCGGCGTCTGCGAAGGTCCGTCGGGCGGCGGCGCGACGTACATCCTGCCCGGCCTGGTCGAGGCGAACGAGTCTTCGATACCCGTGCTCGCCATCAACACCGATGTGTCGGTGAGCGCGAGAGGCCGGTTCACGCTCACCGAGCTCGACCAGCGCTCGCTCATGAAGCCGCTCACCAAATGGAACGCGGTGATCGACCGCGCGGCGGACCTGCCGCGGACCTTCCGCCAGGCGTTTGACGCCATGACGAGCGGCCGGCCGGGCGCGGCGCATCTCGCGCTTCCCTTCGACGTGCAGAACCAGCCGCTCGACGCCGCCGAGGTGTGGGGCGACCCCTCGCTCGGCACGTACCCTTCGCGCCGCACCGGCCCTGACCCCGAGCTGGTTTCACTGGCTGCAAGGCTGCTCCGCGCCGCGAAAAGCCCGCTGTTCATCTGCGGCGGCGGCGTCGTCATCGCCGGCGCGGAAGCCGAGCTCATGGAGCTCGCGCAGAAGCTCGGCGCGCCGATCGCCACCACGATCAGCGGCAAGGGCTCGGTGGACGAGCGCTCGCCGCACTCGGTCGGCGTGGTCGGCTCGAACGGCGGCACGCCGGAGACGCGCGCGGTGGTCGACGCGGCCGACGTCGTTGTCTTCGTCGGTTGCCGCGCCGGCTCGGTCACTACCGAGCGCTGGCGCCATCCCGCCCCGGGACGCGCGCGCATCGTGCACATCGACGTCGATCCGTCGGTGCCCGGGCGCAGCTACAAGGTCGATGTGCCGCTCGTCGGCGATGCGCGGCTCTGCCTCGAGGCGCTGAACGAATCGCTGGAAGGCCTCAAGCGCCCACTGGAGTTGTCTTTCGTAGAATCCCAGAAGCGCGCGAAGCTCGCCGCCTTCGAAGCGCTGGCGCGATCCGACGAGACGCCGATCAAGCCCGAGCGCGTCGTTGCTGAGGTCTCGCGGAGCCTCGGCGACGACGCGATCGTGGTCGCCGATCCCGGCACGCCGTGCCCCTATTTCTCGGCCTACCACGTGGGGCGCGGCACGGGCCGGAGCTACTTCTCCAACCGCGCGCACGGCGCGCTCGGCTATTCGCTCGCCGCCGCGCTCGGCGCGCATCTCGGCCGGCCCTCGGTGAAGACCGTGGCGGTGATGGGCGACGGCAGCTTCGGCATGTGCGCGGGGGAGCTCGAGACGGCGGTGCGCCTGAAGCTGCCGGTCACCTTTCTCGTCCTCTCGAACGCGACCTACGGATGGATCAAGGCCGGCCAGCGCTCGGGCTACCAGAAGCGCTATTTCTCCGTCGACTTCTCGGTCACCGATCATGCCGCGGTGGCCGCCGCGTTCGGCATGAAGAGCTGGCGGGTCAGCGATCCTCGCGAGCTGAAAAAAACGCTCATGCTGGCTTTCGCCTGCGGCGAACCGACGCTCGTCGACATCGTCTGCCAGCCGCTCCACGAAGCTCGGGCGCCGGTTTCGGAGTGGGTGGCATGAACGGCCGCATGCACCACGACATGGGCGGGCTGCCCGCCGGCCGGGTGGAGCACAGCGAGCACCAGTACGGCGAGTGGGACCGCCGCATCGACGCGATGGTGCAGCTCGCCTCGCGGCGCCTCGGCATCACCGTAGACGAGCGCCGCAAGAACATCGAGGCGCTGCCGCCGCCCGTCTACGACGCGATGTCGTACTACGAAAGGTGGCTGGCGGCGCTCGTGCAGACCTGCCTTCAGCGCGGCGTCATCACCACCGACGAGCTCGGGCGCAAGATGGAGGAGGTGGGCGCGCGCCATGCTTGAGCATAGCCACCACGACATGGGCGGCGAGCCGGCCGGCCGCATCCAGCGCACCGAGCACGACTACGCCGAATGGGAAAGGCGCATCGACGCGATGGCGGTCCTCCTCTGGGCGATCAAGGGCGGAAAGAAGCGGCTTTCGGTCGACGAGCATCGCAAGAACATCGAGGCGCTCCCGCCGCAGGCGTACGACGCGCTCTCGTATTACGAGAAATGGATCGTCTCGCTCACGCAGTGCCTGATCCAGCGCGGCGTGATCACGACCGACGAGCTCGGCCGGAAGATGGAGCAGGTTGAGAAGCGATGCGGCCCCAGTACCTGACGCACTATCCTTCGTCGCTGCCGCCCGTGTTCGAGGTGGGGCAGAAGGTGCGCGTGCGCGCCGCCGCGCCGCTCGGCCACATCCGCACGCCGTTCTATATCCGCGGCCATGTCGGCGAGATCGAGCGCTTCTGCGGCAGCTTTCCCAATCCCGAGGAGCTCGCGCAGATGCGCGACGGCCTGCCGGCGATTCCGCTCTATCGTGTGCGGTTCAGGCAAAAGGAAGTCTGGCCCGATTACCAGGGGCCGGACGCCGACGTGGTGGAGATCGAGATCTATCAGCATTGGCTGGAGAGGGCATGAGACTGAAAGTGAGCGCGCGGAGGCGTTTCGGAGTAAATCCATGAGCAGCAGCGACCAAGGCCGCTACCAACCTCTCACCTACTTCCAGCTGATGGAAGTCAGCCTGCGCGAGCTGCTCGTCGAGAAAGGCGTGCTCACCGAGGAAGCGATCGCCGAAGAAGTGGCGGCAATGCGCGCGCGCACGCCCGAGCGCGGCGCGCGCGTGGTGGCGAAGGCATGGGTCGATGCCGAGTACAAGAAAAGATTGCTGGCGAACGGCACCACGGCGTGCGAGGAGCTCGGCCTCGAGATCCCGGCGCTCAAGCTCGTCGTCGTGGAGAACACGGCGCAGGTGCACAACGTGATCGTTT
>DASQYN010000583.1:0-3772 GCA_035639215.1 Burkholderiales bacterium | reverse complement strand
TTGACGGCGACGTACTCGACGCGGTGGATGTCCTTGAGCCAGGCATGCTCGGGCCCGACGCCGGGATAGTCGAGGCCGGCGGAGATCGAGTGGGTCGGCAGGATCTGGCCGTTGTCGTCGGCCATCACGTAGGTACGATTGCCGTGCAGCACGCCGGGGCGGCCGGCGCAAAGCGAGGCGGCGTGCTTGCCGGTCGCGAGACCCTCGCCGGCGGCTTCGACGCCGATCAGGCGCACTTCCCGATGCGCGATATAGGGATAGAAGATCCCCATGGCGTTCGAGCCGCCGCCGACGCAGGCGATCACCGCATCGGGCTGGCGGCCGGCGACTTCCGGCATCTGGCTCAGGCATTCGGCGCCGATCACCGACTGGAAGTCGCGCACCATCATCGGATAGGGATGCGGGCCGGCCACGGTGCCGATGATGTAGAAGGTGTCGTCGACGTGCGTGACCCAGTCGCGCATCGCTTCGTTGAGCGCGTCCTTCAGCGTCCTCGACCCGGACTCGACCGGCACGACGGAGGCACCGAGCAGCTTCATGCGATACACGTTCTGCGCCTGCCGCTTCACGTCCTCGGCGCCCATGTACACCACGCATTGCATGCCGTACCGGGCGGCGACGGTGGCCGAGGCGACGCCATGCATCCCGGCCCCGGTCTCGGCGATGATGCGGCGCTTGCCCATGCGGCGCGCGAGCAACGCCTGGCCGATCGTGTTGTTGATCTTGTGCGCGCCGGTGTGGTTCAGGTCCTCGCGCTTGATGTAGATCTGGGCGCCGGCGCACTGCTCGGAGAGCCGCCTGGCGTGATAGATCGGCGTCGGTCGGCCGACGTAATGCTTCAGCTCATAGCGGAACTCGGCGTCGAACGACGAATCCGCGCGCGCCGCGGCGTAAGCATCGCGCAGCTCGTCGAGCGCCTGCGAGAGCGTCTCGGCGACGAACACGCCGCCGTACGGGCCGAAGTGCCCGCGCGCATCCGGGAGGTCATAAACCGCAGGCAAGTCATCCGTCCGCATTTCCGACCTCTGCAATGAAGGCGGCGATCTTGGCGGCATCCTTGATGCCTTTCGCCGACTCGACTCCGCTCGACACGTCGACTCCCCACGGACGCACGCGGCGGATCGCTTCGGCGACGTTGTCGGGCGCGAGCCCGCCGGAAAGGATGAGCGGCCGCGCGAGCCGAGCGGGAACCACCGACCAGTCGAAGCGCTCCCCGACGCCGCCGTATTCCTCGACGTGGCTGTCGAGCAGCCACGCCGCCGCGGAGGAAAACGGTCGCAGGTATTCTAGCAAATGGATCCCCCGTCTGACCCGGCATGCCTTGACGTAAGGCAGGCCGAACTGCGCGCAGAACTGCGGCGGCTCCTCGCCGTGGAACTGCAGCATCGCCGGGCGCACGCGCCCGAGCACTTGCGCGACCTGCGCGGCATCGGGATTGACGAACAGCGCCACGGTCTGGACGAAGGGCGGCAGCGCATCGCGGATTTCCACCGCGCGCTCCAGCGGAAGGTAACGCGGGCTGGGCGGATAGAACACCAGGCCGATCGCATCCGCGCCGGCTTCGGCGGCGGCGCGCCCATCCGCGGGGCGGGTGATGCCGCAGATCTTGACTCGCGTCCTCACTCGGGCAGGCCCCATGCCGGATCGTAGTCGACTTTCTCCAGGTACAACCCTTCGGCGCCGAAGGTCGGCGCCGCGCGCGTACGATCGCGCGACGCGAGTAGCGCGGCGATCCACGACGGCGGCTGGCGTCCGCAGCCGACGTAGACCAGCGAGCCGACGATGTTGCGCACCATGTGGTGCAGGAAGGCGTTCGCTTTCACGACGAATGCCACTCGCTCCGCCGAGCGCGAAATCTCTATGGCGTGGATGGTGCGGACCGGCGTCTTCGCCTGGCACTCGGCCGCGCGAAAGGCGGAGAAGTCGTGCTCGCCGGCGAGCGCTCGCGCGCCTTCGCGCATCGCCGCCACGTCGAGCGGCGCGTGGAACCAGCCGAGGCGCGACGCGTCGAGTGCCGGCCGTACCGGGCGGTTGAGCAGCTCGTAACGATAGGTGCGCGCCGCGGCGCTGTAGCGCGCATGGAACTCTGCGGAAACTTTCCGGGACCAGAGAACGGCCACGCTGTCCGGCAAGAAGGCGTTCGCGCCTCGCACCCAAGCGCTCTCGGGACGTACCGCATCGGTGTCGAAATGCGCGACCTGCGCTCGGGCGTGCACGCCGCGGTCGGTCCTCCCGGCCGCCGTGGCGGATACGGGATGGCCGGCGATCCGCGCCAGCGCGGACTCGACCGCGTCCTGGATCGCGCCGCCGCCCGGCTGGGTCTGCCAGCCGAGGAAGCGGCTGCCGTCGTACTCGAGTCCTATCGCAATGCGCGGAATTTCAGCCCAGCTTGGCGAGAAGCTGCTCCGCCTGGCCTTTCTGCGCATGATCGCCGTCCTTCATGACCTCGTTCAGCAGCTCGCGCGCGCCGTCCTTGTCGCCCATCTCTTCATAGGCCTTCGCCAAGTCGAGCTTGGTGGCCACTTCCTGCCATTTGGGATCGCCCGAGCCGTGCGATGCGATCCCCGTTTCCTCGCTCGGCCCGCCGAGGTCCAGGCTGATGTCGCCAAGGTCGATCGGCGCCGCCGCGGCGGCGACCGGCTGCGGCGGTGGCGGCGGCGACTCGCTCTTCTTGTCTTCCAGATCCAGGTTGAAGTCGAGACCGCTCGGCTCCTCGGACGGTTTCGCCCCAGGGACTGCGGCGGCCCCGGGCTTCTTCTCCTCGGGACCGCCGAGGTCGAGGTTGAAGTCCAGCCCTCCGGCCGACGGCGCCGGTTCCGTGGCGAGCGTCTGGTCGGGGGCAGCCTGCTGGTCCAGCTTCAGGGTATTTGTAGCGCCGAGCTCGATATCGACGTTCGACGAGGTCGGCTCCTTCGTTTCGTCGAGCGAGATGTCGGGAGCCGCCGGGCCGCCCTGCGAAGCCCCGCCCAGGTCGAAGTCGAGGGTCGGCGCGGGGGCTGCAGCCCCCGCTACGGCGGCCGCCGCCACGTCGCCATATACGCTGTTCTGGGGATCGATGGCACGGCCGAGCGCGGCGGCCTTTTCCCAGTCCGGCCCGGTGCCGTTCGTCAGGCCCTTCAGCTTGAGCGCGGCCTGCTCGAATGCCCGCGCATCCTTGCGGCTGGCATAGATCTCGAGGAGCTTGGCGTGCACCGCGGTGCGGTTGGCGTCCTTCTGCAGCGCTTCCTTGAGGATCTCTTCGGCCTGCGCGTCGCGCCCGTACGCCATGTAGACATCGGCCTCGGCGATCGGATCGACTTCCTCCGCCTCCATGCCGGCCGGCGCCTGGCTCACCGGCGCTTGCGACACGGCAGCGGGGATGTTGGCGGTGGGCTCGTGCAGGGCCGCCGCACCACCGCCCGCCGCAGCGGCCCCTAAAACGCTGTCCTGAAACTTCGCGTGCGCCGCCTTCTTCTTGCGCCACGACCAGGCGGCATAGCCGACAAGCAGCACCACCACGGCTGCGAGCGCAGCGAGGTAAAGCGGATTGTCGAGGAACTCGTCGAACAGCCCAGGCTCGGGCGGTGGCGGAGGCACCGGCTTCGGCCGCGGTTTGAGCGTTTCGGCCTTCGTCTCCACGGATGGGCTGGAAGCGGCGGGCTTGGCCGGCTGCGGCGCCTGCGCCTGCGGCGCCGGAGCCGGTGTCGCGGGTGCCTGTGCCACGGGCGCCTGTGGTGCCGGTTTGGCCGGTACGCTCGCCGCCGGAGCAGGCGTGCCTGCGGCCCGAGCAGAC
>DASQYN010000582.1:0-8018 GCA_035639215.1 Burkholderiales bacterium | reverse complement strand
CCGGCGCGGGAGCGCGCGTGCTGCCCGCGGCGCCGGAGGACGGCGCGCCAGCGAGATTCTGCACGGCGGTGAACTCGCTCGCCGAGATACGGCCGTCGCGGTTGCGGTCGATCGCGATCCAGCTCCCCTGGCGCGCCGCAGGCGCCGCAAGCTCCGCGGCAGAAAGGACGCCGTCGTGGTTGGTATCCAGCTTGCGGAAAAGCGATCGCGACGCATCCTCGCGCGTCTGCGCGGCAAGCGGCATGGCGGTAGCGAGGAGCACTGCGGCGAGCGCGAGGCGCATGCGCGCAGCATAGGGGTTCACGTCCGGCGACTTGCAGGGACCGTGCCCGCCCCGGCGTGCGCCGGCCGGCGCGTCGTCAGTCGGCGACGAGGAGGTCGAGGGGCGAATCCGCCCGGATGCGCCGCGAAGACTGCAGCAGCTCCTCCCACAAGCCTTCGGTGTCCTTGCGGAAGACGAGGTCGATGTCGGCGTCGAGCACCGTCCACAGGCCGCGGTCGATCTCGCTTTTCAGCTCGCCGGGCAGCCAGCCGACGTAGCCGACGAAATAGCGCGCGTCGTTGGGCGTCGTCTCGATGACGTGGTCGATGGTATTGGCGCGGAAGGCGAGGTAGAGATCCTTCATCAGCGGCACCGAGCCCCCGCCCGGGCTGTGGTCGGTGTGCACCAGCGCGACAAGCGCGCTGCGCGAGAACGGTCCGCCGTAGTACACCGGGTCGATGACTTTCTTGGACGGCTCGTGCTCCGGAAACAGGCTGCCGAGCGAGCGCTTGGTCGGCCGGTTGTGGATCACGCCGACATGGCCGCCGTTGGGGGCCGGGGCGGCGATCAGCACGGTCTGCCGGTACTCTAGGTCGCGGAACGCCGGATGGGCGACCAGGATCATCGCCTGCTCCTGTGCCGCCGCGCTCGCGGCGACGAGAGGAGCGGCGAGGAAGAGCAGGCCGCGCAGCACGGCTTTCATTCGGAGAAGTATATCGCGCGGCGGCTCTGCAACCGGTCGATCAGCTCGCGCCACATTCCTGACGTTTCCTGACGGAATAGCAGATCCTCGGTGGCCGGAAGCACGTACCAGCTGTCGCGATCGAGCTCGGCCTCGAGCTGTCCGGGCGCCCAGCCGCAGAACCCGGCGAACAGGCGAAAGGCGCGCGCTGCGGGCTGCGCGAGGAGTGAATTGATGCTCTCCGGCTGCATGCTGAGATAGACGTCGTCCAGCACCTGGAAAGCCGGCGCCGCGGGCGCCGCCGGCGAACGGAAGAGCGCAACGATGACCGCCTCCAGGACCGGTCCGCCGGCATAGAGGCGCTCGCGATACGCCGACGCGCGCGGAAATTCCGGCGCGACGTCGGAAAGCTTGAGGCGAGTCGGCCGATTCAGCACCACGCCGACGGTATCGCCGGTCGGCGTGCGCGTCACGAGAACGACCGTCCCGCTGAAGTTCGGATCGGCGAGCTCGGGCTTCGCGACGAGGACGATGGCATTGGGCTCGGCCGATGCGGCGGCGGCGAGGAAGAGCGCGGCGAGCGCGGCCCAGCGACTCATGCTTGGATTATCGGCCTGCCGGCGCGCGCAAAGTCCTGAAGGTGATCGAGTAGCGCAGCGCCTTCGTGGGCGTGATGCTGTGCTGCCAGGCCCAACGCGCGGGCCCCTGCAGGCGATAGGCGGAGCGCGGCGCGAGCTCCAGGTTCACGACGTGCTGCGAGCTCGCCCGCCCCCGGCCCGGGTAGGGCCGCAGCCGCATGCGCGCCGAGCCGCCGAGCGAGACGCCGGCGACCTCGCCATACGCGGGCGCGTCCCGGTGCCAGCCGAGCGGCGTGCCGGCGCGATACTCGTTGACGAGCGCGTGAGAGAGCGCTGGCGCCGGCACGCCAAGCCAAGCGGCGATCTTTTCCCGCAGCGGCAGGAGGAACTGCGGCATGCCCTCTTCGAAGAGCGCGATGCGCCGCCGCGCGGTGTATTCCTTGTAGCGCGCTTCCTCGAGCGGCAGCGCGGCAACCGCGTCGAGGAGCTCGCGCTCCTCGTCCCGGCCGATGAACGCCTCGACGTAAACGAAGCCTTCGGGGAGCGCTGCGGCGGGCCCGAAGAGCTGGCCCTGTGGTGCGCTCACCGGGTGAGCGCAGCGAGGAAGGCGACGCCCAGCGCGGCGATCGCAAGCGCCGCGGAAACCGCCGTGAAAATCAGCACCCGGCGCAGGCGCGCGTCGGCGATGGCCGCCGCCTTCTCCAGCGCCGCGACCGTATTCTCGAGCTGCGCAGCCAGCTCCTTGATGTGCGACGACTGCTGCGAAGCCGCGGCCTGCAGCTCGGCGATCTGCTGCTGCACCAGGTCCGGCGACACGGCCGCGGCGCCGGCCGGCGTGTCGGGCTTCTTCTTGGTGAAGACCGGCTTCGCCGCCGACAGGATGTCGCCGACGTGCGGCAGAACCGCCTTGAGAGCGGGAATGAGCCAGCTAGCCACGCAGGTTAGGCTGGCGCCTCGCGCGTTCGTTCACCGACCAGCGGCACGAAGTCGTATTCGCCCATGCCCTGGAGCACGAGGAAGCTCGCGGCGCCCTTGCCGCCGTTCGTGACCAGATGCGGGCGGCGCGGCGCCACGGCGTAGGTCTGGCCGGCAGCCAGCCGCACCTCTTCCTTCGGCTGCTGGAGGAAGATGCGGATCGTGCCGTCGAGCACATAGAACGTGTCGGCGACGTTGTTGTGATAGTGCCAGGGCACTTTCTGCGTCGGCGACAGCCTGAGCTCGTTGATCCGGAACCCGGGCCGCGCAGCGTGATAACCGCGGTATTCGACCTCGTAGAGGTGGCTCGCGTCTTTCAGCGGTTCCATCCGAGCTCCTTCATCATGAGCACTGAGCTTACGGGGCACAGCGCGGAGAATTCGCTCGTCGAGCGAATGCTCTCCGGCGCGTCCTCGCGCCCGATCGTCTTATAGCCCAGGCGCGAAAAAAAATCTGCCGCGGTGGTGGTGAGAAGGAAGATGCGCCGCGCGCCGCTTTCGCGCGCATGGCGCTCGGCACGCGCGACCAGCGCCTTGGCGCAGCCGCGGCCGCGCGTGGCGGGCTCGACGACGAGCGAGCGAAGCAGCGCATCCTCGCCATGGATCTCCACGCCCACCACGCCTTGCGGCGCCTGCGCCGCGCCGCAGCCGAAGAAGTGCGGCAAATGCGTCGCGTTCAAATCCTCGCTCGGCAGCTTTGCCTCGGCAAGCAGCCGCCGCACGGCCGCCTCGGGCGGATGGCGAAAGGTCGGCGGCGCGATCGCGGCCACGCTACTTGATGAAGTCGAGCAGGTGCCGCGTCAGCGTCGTATCCGCCGTGTTGATCGACTGCACCTGCGTCAGATGGTTGTGCTTGGCGAGCACCAGGAAGCGCTGGCAGCCGCGCGCGCTCGTGCAGAGCGCATCGCGCAGCTCCTTTGCCTGGCGCTCGAACGGCTCGGGGTCGAGCTCGGCCTGGGACACGATGAGCGGCACGCGGCTCATCAGCAGACCGTGGATCGGCGAGCGCTCCACGTACGCTTCCGCGTTGTCGCCGAAGTAGACCTTGAGGCTACCGGGATCGAAGGTGGTGAGGTCGTAGATGCCGGAGAGCAGGATCGCGCCGGCCACCGGTAGCGGCGGCATCTTGTTCTCGGCCGCCTGGGCGAGATAGTCGGCGACGTGCGTGGCGCCGGCCGAGTTGCCCATGACGTAGATGCGATCCGGATCGCCGCCGTGGCCGGCGATATTCGCGCGCACCCACAGGAGCGCGCGTCCGACGTCCTGCGCGCCCGCCGGCCATTTCGCCGCCGGCGCGAGCCGATAGGTCATGTTGACGCCGACCATCCCGTGGCGCACCGCCCACAGATGGATGTTGTCGTAGAAGGGGCTGCCCGGCACGTGCTTGCTGCCGCCGACGAAGCCGCCGCCGTGCACATAGATCAGCACCGGGCGTGGTGCGCCGCTTTTCTCCGGAGAGAAGACGTCGAGAAGGTTGTTTCCGTCGGGGCCGTAAGGCACGTCCCGCACCACGGTCACTCCCTTGTAAGGCTCCTTCTCCTGCAGCGGTGCGTAGAGCACCGCGGTCTTCGGCGGATCGATGACGCGGCCGAGCGCGGCAACCTTGGCGGCGAGCTCCGGCGGCATGCCGTTATCGTCGGCGGCGGCGCGCAGCACGGCCGCGGCGAGCACGACACCCGCGAACACGCGTGTGACATTGGCGATGTTCAGCGATGTGTCCCGCGAACGATCAGAACATGCCGTTGGCATTGGCCGCTTTCTCCGGAACTTCCTGCGCGACATCCCAGTGCTCGACGATCTTGCCGTTCTCCAGCTTGAAGATATCGACTATGGCGCGGCCGCGCGTGTCCGGCTCGCGCACCGCGTGCACGTGCAGGATCACGTAGTCGCCGTCGGCGAAGGCTCGCTTGATCTCGCTATGCGACTTTGGGAACTTGTCGCGCAGGAAGGCGAGGAAGCTTTTCAGACCTTCCGGTCCGTCGGGCGCGGTCGGGTTGTGCTGGGTGTAGCGGTTGCCGAGGTAGCGGGAGGCCGCCTCGAAATCCTTCTGATTAATGGCCTTCTCATAGAACTCGATGACGTTCTTCTTGTTCGTCTGCTCCTGCGGCGTCTCGCCGGCGTAAGCGAACGTGGCGAGCAGGGCGGCGGTGAGGCCGCTCGTCCAGCGAATCACGGGCATGGTTCGTCCCTCGGAGTTGGGCGTACGCTATCTTATTCAAACTGCCGGCCCGGCGGAGGCCCGGCACCTGCGCAGGAGGCCGATCGCGTAGGCGACGTAATATCCGGCCAGCAAGCCGAAGATGGCAAGGGTGAGCGGGCTGCGCCCGAACGGCGGCGGGAGAGTGTGGCTGCTGGCGGCGAGGTAGAGCTCGACGAGGCGATAGAGCAGCCTGCCGGCGAAGAGCAGCGAAAGCGCAATGCCGAGATGGGCGTTCGGCGTGTAGAAGAAGCCCGTCCCGGTTCGCTCGAAACGCGTGCGGCGCAGGCCGTAGGCGCCGAGGAGTGCGCCGGCGCCGAGCCCGGCGACGAGCCAGACGCTTAAGCCGGCTCCAGCCACATACGCCAGGAGCACCGTCAGCAGCGGGAACACGCTGAGCGTGATCCATGGCCGTACCCGAGACAGGCGCTGCCGGCCGACGAGGCGCCGGAAGCGCGCATAGAGCCGCCACCCGAGAAGCGGCAGGAGGACGAGGAGCCCGACCGTCGGAAAGCCCGGCATCGGCGTCCGACTACAGTTCCGAGACGGAGCCCGATCTCTCCGCCACGAAGCGCACGTCGGGGATCCAGCTGCGCTTGCGGCGCTCGAGCCGCGAATCGCTGCCTTCGCCGTCGAAGCTCGCCGGCGCGCGGCGCAGCCGCGACGCATCGATGTCCTCGAACGCGTTCACGCTGACGACGGCGTAGAGCCGATCGCCGATCTTGCTCGTCACGACGGGGACCACCCCGCAGCGCGAGCAGATGTGGAACTCGGCGGTGCCAGTGCCGAACCGGTAGCGCGAAACCACCGCCGGATCGGCGATGCGCACCTCGAGGCGCCCGCGCGGGTTGGAAGTCCATACGCCGCCGTGCTTCGAGCAGAACGAGCAGGTGCAGGCGCGCGCCGGGATGACCTCCGGGTCGGGCTCCCAGGCGAGCGAGAACGCGATGTTGCCGCAGTGGCATTTGCCTTGGATCAGCATGCGTTTCCCCTTTCCTTCAACGATCGCACGAGAACCGATACGGCGAGCAGGGCCAAGGTCCAGGCGAAGTAAACCAGCAGGAATCCGCCGGGCGTCGGCCACGCGAACCAGCCGGTCGTGTGCATGAGATGCAGGTGCCACAGGAGCGGTGAGAACGGGATCGCGAGGATCAGCGCGGGTCCGGCCACCAGGAAGAAGTAAAGGTCGCCCAGAGCTTCGCTGAGCCGGTCATCGAATCGCGCGATGGCGAAGGCCGCGATGGCGAGCACAATACCGTGCGCCGCGACGAGGATCGCCAGCAGGCGAAGATAGCGCGCGGCGGTAAGGCGAGTCATTTCTCAATGGCCGCGCGACTGTACGACCTTCGCCCGTTCTTCCGGACTGAGGTTGTAGAAGAGCCGGCAGACGCTCTCGGCGTCGTGATCGCGAACGTCGTAGGGCCACGCACACTCGGGCGTGACGACGATCGGTGCGCCGTTCGTTACGCCTTGGGCGGCGCGGAAGCCGCCGCCGGAGAAGCGGCCGAGGATCATCGCCCAGAACACGGTGGCAAGGACGGCGAGCACGGTAAGCGCTCCGATCGTGCCCCACTTGAAGGCGCGGCGGATCGCCGCGCGGGGCCCGGCTTCCCGTTCGTTCGCGGCGGCGGGGCGCTCGTCGCTCAGCTGAAGGCCGGGATGCCGGTGATCGCGCGTCCGAGGATCAGCGCGTGGATATCGTGCGTGCCCTCGTACGTGTTGACGACCTCGAGGTTCAGCAGGTGCCGGACGACGCCGAACTCGTCCGAGATGCCATTGCCGCCGAGCATGTCGCGCGCGGTGCGCGCGATCTCCAGCGCCTTGCCGCAGGAGTTGCGCTTCAGGATCGAGGTGATCTCGGGCGTCGCGCTGCCTTCGTCCTTCATCCGGCCGAGGCGCAGGCAGGCCTGCAGGCCGAGGGCGATCTCGGTCTGCATGTCGGCGAGCTTCTTCTGCACGAGCTGGTTAGCGGCGAGGGGCCGGCCGAACTGCTTGCGGTCCAGCACGTATTGGCGGGCGCGCTGGAAGCAATCCTCGCCGGCGCCGAGCGCGCCCCAGGCGATGCCGTAGCGCGCCGAGTTGAGGCAGGTAAAGGGACCCTTCAGCCCGCGCACCTCGGGGAAGGCGTTCTCCTCCGGGCAGAAGACGGCGTCCATGACGATCTCGCCGGTGATCGAGGCGCGCAGCCCCATCTTGCCGTGGATCTTCGGCGCCGACAGGCCTTTCGCTCCTTTGTCCAGCACGAAACCGCGGATCTGCCCGCCGTCGTCCTTCGCCCACACGACGAACACGTCGGCGATCGGCGAGTTGGAGATCCATGTCTTCGAGCCGGTGAGGCTGTAGCCGCCCTTGACGCTCTTCGCGCGCGTCTGCATGGAGCCGGGATCGGAGCCGTGGTTCGGCTCGGTGAGGCCGAAGCAGCCGATCCACTCGCCGCTGGCGAGCCTGGGCAGATACTTCTTGCGCTGCGCTTCGGTGCCGAACTCGTAGATCGGCAGCATGACGAGCGAGGACTGCACGCTCATCATGGAGCGATAGCCGGAATCGACGCGCTCCACCTCGCGGGCGATGAGCCCGTAACAGACATACGAGAGCCCGGGGCCGCCGTACTGGGCAGGGATGGTCGGCCCGAGCAGCCCGAGCGCGCCCATCTCGCGGAAGATTCCTTCGTCGGTCTGCTCCTCGCGGAAGGCTTCCAGCACGCGCGGCGCGAGCTTGCCCTGGCAGTAGTCGTGCGCCGCCTCGCGCACCATGCGCTCGTCTTCCGAGAGCTGCCGCTCGAGGAGCAGCGGGTCCTGCCAGCTGAACTCGGCTTGGGTCTTCTTGATGGGCGCGTTCATCACTGCACCCGCTCGAGGATGACCGCGAGGCCCTGTCCCACGCCGATGCAGAGCGACACCGCGGCGTACTTGCCGCCCGACTGCTGCAGCTCGCGCGCGGTGGTGAGCGCGAGGCGCGCGCCCGAGGCGCCGAGCGGATGGCCGATCGCGATGGCGCCGCCGTTCGGGTTGACGCGCGGGTCCTTGAAGTCGACGTTCATCAGCTTCAGGCAGCCGAGCACCTGGCTCGCGAACGCCTCGTTGATCTCGATGAGGTCCATGTCGCTCAGCTTCAGGCCGGCTCTTGCCAGGGCCTTCGGAATGGCATAGGCCGGGCCCACGCCCATGATGCGCGGCTCGACGCCGGCGCTCGCCGCGGCGCGGATGCGCGCGATCGGCTTGCGGCCATGCTTTTCGCCCCACTTCCGGCTGCCAATGAGCAGCGCGGCCGCGCCGTCGTTCACGCCGGACGCGTTTCCAGCGGTGACCACGCCGCCCTCGAAGAG
>DASQYN010000581.1:0-3663 GCA_035639215.1 Burkholderiales bacterium | reverse complement strand
GATGCGCTTCGCGATCGCGTCGGGCAGCGCGCCTTCGAGGCCATAGCCGACCTCGATGTGGAGCTTGCGGTCGTTCTTCGCGACGACCAGCAGCACGCTGTCATCGACGCCCTTGCGGCCGAGCTTCCAGGCTTCCTCGACCCGCACGGAGTACTGCTCGACGGTCTCCGGCTGCGTGCTCGGCACCATCAGCACGGCGATCTGCGCGCCTTTGCGGCTCTCGAACTCGGCGAGCGTCTGCTCGAGCGCGCTGCGCTGCTGGGCGGTGAGCGTGCCGGTGACATCCGTGACGCGCGCCTTGAGCGGCGGGACGTCGACCGCTTGACTGATAACGGGGACAAGAAGGAGAAGGAAAGCGACAAGCAGCGCCATTCTCGACCCCCTGTTAAGGGGGTCACGAGCCGAACGCAAAAAGCGCTCGCTTCCCCCCTTCACAGGGAGGCGAGAAAAGCGCATCTGCCGTTCACTTCTTCGCCGGAGCACCGCCCGTGTTCCCGAAATCTACCGTCGGCGGCTTGGCGATCGCCTTCTCGTCCTCGACCGTGAACTGCGCCTTGGGCTTGAAGCCGAAGATCATCGCCGTGAGGTTGGTCGGGAAGGATCTCACGGTGACGTTGAAGTCCTGGTTCGCCTTGATGAAGCGCTGCCGGGCGACGGCGATGCGATTCTCGGTGCCTTCGAGCTGCGCCTGCAGCTCGCGGAAGTTCTGGTCGGACTTGAGCTGCGGATAGTTCTCCGCCACCACCAGCAGCCGCGAGAGCGCGCCGCTCAGCTCGCCCTGCGCCTGCGCGAAGCGCTGCATGGTCTGCGGGTCGTTCACCGTTTCCGGCGTGACCTGGATCGACCCGACCTTGGCGCGCGCGTTGGTGACGCCGAGCAGCACCGTCTGCTCCTGCTGCGCGAAGCCCTTGACCGTGTTTACCAGGTTCGGAATGAGGTCGGCGCGGCGCTGGTACTGGTTGATCACCTCGGACCATGCCGCTTTTACCTGCTCGTCCTGCTGCTGCAGCGTGTTGTAGCCGCAGCCGGGAATTAACAGCACCACGGCCAGGGCGAGGAATGTGCGCATCGACGGTCTCCTGAGAAGGGCGAACTATACCCATTACGCCGCCACCCGCACGAGCAGGAACGCGCATTGCAGGCGTCCGGAGGAGCCATGGCGCAAGACGTCATCCTCTCCTGCGAAACCTGCGGGCTCGCCCAGCGCGTGGGCGAGCTGCCGCCCGGCACGGTCGCCGAATGCATCCGTTGCGGCTACCCGGTGAGAGCGCACGGCCCGGGGGTCGATGTTACCGGCGCGCTCGCGCTCGCCGCCCTCGTCCTCTACATCCCGGCCAACATCTATCCGATCCTGCGGATGGACATCTACGGCGCGTACTCGGAGAACACCGTCTGGGATGGCGTGGTCAGCCTGTGGCAGTACAACGAGTACTTCGTCGCGACCGTCGTCTTCCTCGCCAGCATCGTCATTCCGCTCATCAAGCTGCTCGGGCTGTTCTTCCTGGTGATCAGCGTGAAGTGGGGCCACGGCCGACGGCTGCGCAGCCGCACCCGCATCTACAAGTTCATCGATGCGATCGGCCCCTGGGCGATGCTCGACGTGTTCCTGCTCGCGATCCTGGTCGCGCTCGTCAAGCTGGGCGCCCTCGGCCGGGTGATTCCCGGACCGGGGCTGCTCGCGTTCTGCCTCGTGGTGGTGCTGACCATCCTCGCTTCCCAGTCATTCGACCCGAAGCTCATCTGGGAGAACCATGAGCGGCGATGAGATTCCGCGCGCGAGGATCCGGCGCCGGCGCTTGGTGCGCTGGGTGTGGGTGGTGCCGCTCATCGCCGTCGCCGTGGCGGCGTGGCTCGTCTTCCAGCGCATCCACGAGCTCGGGCCGGAAATCACGGTCACCTTCGAAGACGGGGGCGGCCTGCGCGTCGGGCAGACGCCGCTGCGCTACCGCGGCGTGCAGATCGGCGAGGTGTCGGGCGTCAGGCTCTCACAGGACGAGAAGCACGCGTTGGTGAAGATCCGCCTGCAGCGGCCGGCGGCCAAGGTCGCGCGCGAGGGCTCGCGATTCTGGATCGTGCGTCCGCGCGCGAGCTGGGGCAGCTTCACGGGCCTGAACACCGTGCTCACGGGGCCTGAGATCCAGGTGATTCCGGGCAAGCCCGACGCGCCGACCGAGACCGAGTTCGCCGGGCTAGATACGCCGCCGGCGTCGATCGAAGGCGGCCTGCACATCGTGCTGCGCGCCGAGCGGCCGAAGATGCGCGCCGACGCGCCGGTCTTCTACCGCGGCGTCGAGGTGGGCACGGTGCAGAAGCTCGACCTCGCGCCGAACGCGCTTTCGGCCGACGTGCACGTCATCATCTATCCACGGTTCGCCGCGCTGGTGCGCGAAGGCTCGACTTTCTGGGATGTGAGCGGCCTCAACCTGAAGGGCGGCATCTTCAAGGGCATGCAGGTGGAGTTCGAGTCGCTGCGCTCCTTCGTCACCGGCGGCATCGAGTTCGCCACGCCGCCGGGCACCCGGCGCGCGAAGGCGGGGACCGTCTTCTTCCTCTACAACGAGCCCAAGTCCGAGTGGCTCGCCTGGGCGCCGAAGATTCCCATCCCGCACGAAAAGTAGTTAGGCTTCGCCTGCGTGGCGAAAGCGGCGAAAAAATCCGCAATGAAGCGCATGCCGGCGCGGCGCCGGCCGCGCAAGGCGAAGGCGGGCTCGCGCGGGCTTGCCGCGGGCGAATGCCGCCTGGACGTCGTCTCTCCAGAAACGAACCAGGTGAAAGCGCGCGTCGAGAACGAAGGCGGCTTTGTCCTCGGCTGCTTTGCCGATCCGCTCGGCAGGAGTCCGCTGCTCCTCGCGGTGCTGCCGATCGACTCGGTCGAGCCGACGCCTTTCCAGCGCGATCTCTCGCAGGCGCATCACCGCAAGCTCGCCGACGTGATCGACCGCACCGGCATGTTCCTCGACCCGATCATCGCCGTGACCGCCCCCGAGAAGGGCTTCTGGACGCCGAACGGCCGGCATCGGCTCGAGGCGATGCGCCGCCTCGGCGCCCGCGCGATCACCGCGCTCGTCGTGCCGAAACGCGAGATCGCCTGGCAGATCCTCGCGCTCAACACCGAGAAGGCGCACAACCTCAGGGAGCGCGCGCTCGAGGTGATCCGCATCTACCGCGGTCTGATCGACGAAGACGGCAAGCGCGCCGAGTCCTCGTTCGCGTTCTATCTCGAGGAGGCTTCGCTTGTCACCATCGGCGTGTGCTACGAGCGCAACCCGAAATTTGCCGGCGCCGCCTACAACCCGATCGTGCGCCGCCTGCTGACGTTCAGCGACGAGTCGGTGGAGAAGAGGATCAAGCTGCACGAGCGCTACGCCGGCGAGCTGCTCGATCTCGACGAGCGCGTGAACGGCGTGATCCAGAAGCTCAAGGCACGCGGCTTCACCAGTTCGTATCTGCGCGCCTTCGTGGTCGCGCGCATCAATCCGCTGCGCTGGGCGCAGGGCGAGCCGCCGCCGCTCGAGGAGGTCCTGAAGACCATGCGCGAGCGCGTCGCCAAGTTCAACACCGAAAAAGTCCGCCAGGAAGATCTGGCCGTCGCGGGCGGCCCGCCCGACGAAGACTGATTCGGGGTCAGGGTCGCAATTATTCTTGCAGCCCGAGCTGCAGCTC